>CAYUZM010000613.1:0-4357 GCA_964449665.1 uncultured Solibacteraceae bacterium | reverse complement strand
TGGACCGCCATTCCGCAATCCATCGCTGAAGTAACAGACGTCGCCCCCTCGCAAATCGGTAAGACCGTCGTGCTCACTGGAAACAACGCGACGGAAGCAGACCTAAAGCGCCTGTCGCTATCCAGTTTTCGAGTGCTTCACCTCGCACTTCATTCCACCATCGACGAGGAGTTCCCAGATCGCTCTGCGCTGGTTCTTACGCCGCGAAAGAATGACAAAGAGGACGGCCTTCTTCAGGCACGCGAAGTCCGGAGTCTCTATCTGAATGCGCAGTTGGTGACCTTATCAGCCTGTGACGCTGGGGCTGGCACACTTGAGGGCATCGCTGGCATGGATAGCCTGGTGCAGTCGTTCCTGATGGCTGGCTCGCGGAGCGTAGTGGCAAGCATCTGGCCAGCGGACGACATTTTCACTGCGGCGCTCATGCGTAGGTTCTATGCCAATCTTCGACAGGGATTCGACAAGGCGGAAGCCCTCACGCTCGCAAAACGTGAATTGCTGCGTATCAACGGGCCGAATACTCCACCGTTCTACTGGGCGGGGTTTCGGCTTGTAGGAGATGCTCACGGAACAGTATCAGGAGAGTGACGATGACGAATATTTCTATGTCTGATCGAGACGCAATCGTTTCGAAGGTAATCGAAACGGTGGAATCGAAGCATTTCGACCCTCAGTTTGACAAAGGTCGATGGAGGTCAGCAGTCGGACTGGAGCGTGCTCGTATCGTTGACGGGGTTAGCGTATCTGCCTTCGCTCAAGCCCTCGACGACTTGGTGCGTTCATTCGGAACACCTGATGCCGGCTTCTTCCACGAGAGCAGCCGCAAGAAGGTTCCGAAGGGTCTGGCCGCACGTTTCCAGTACTGCCAGCCGAACGAATGCTCCCCCGCGTTCACGCAGCCATCCGAGGCGGGGGACGTCATGATCTCGAAAGTAGCCGACGGCGTCGGCTGGCTGAAGGTGACTAAGTTTCCCGGCGCTATCGGAATCGACATCGCCAAGCAGATTGACCACGCGATTCACGAATTGACCGGCTGCGAACGGCTGATTATTGACCTTCGCGGCAATGCAGGAGGGGGACTGGCATTCCTGCGGGTAATGAGTTACCTGACACCGGAACGTCTTCCTGTCGGATACAGCGTCACCCGCGCGCGCGCGGAAACGAACTACTCCAAAGATACCCTTGCGATCTTCAACCACATCCCGTCGCGAAAGGCCGCCCTGATCTGGCTCGCTCTCAAGTTCGGATTCCGCGACGATTCGGTGAGCATCGTCACGGAAGGTCTCGGCGCACAGCCGTTTCACGGCAGAGTCGCGCTTCTCGTGGATGAGAGCACAACCGGCGCCGGCGAGCGGATCGCCGCGTTCGCACAAGAGCGCAAGTTGGCGCCCGTAGTGGGTGCGCGCACCGCTGGCAGGCTCATCTGTTGCAGTGTCTACAAAGTAGGGCACGGCTACTTTGTTCGGATTCCGGCAAGGGCTTGGTACACGTGGAGCGGTGAACTTCTGGAAGAGAAAGGCGTCGTCCCAGACTACGCAGTCCCTAGAGGACATCAGCAGACGGCTGATGTCCAACTGGATCAGGCAGTTGATGTTGTCCGCAGTTTGTGAAGTCCCAGAAGCAGCAAATGCTGTTCTCGGGTTCCATGAGTAGGCTACCGACTGGAGGCAGTGACCAAAGAATATCGGAGGTGCAACGTGAAGCTAGCGATTGTCCGGACTATCGTTTGGCAGGCATTGATCAGCGCGACCGCCTATGGGCAAACGGCCGCGATTAACGCAGAGTTGATTGGAAACGTGCTCGATCCGAGCGGCGTACCGATTGCGAACGCAACAGTTATAGCCGCGAATGCGGACACGGGTTATCAGCGGACCACCGCAACCACTTCGACTGGCTTGTACCGGTTGCCCGTGCTACCGCTCGGCCAATACTTGTTAGCGATTGAGGCAGAGGGCTTCGCCCGTCACGAGCAGAGCGGGATCGTGTTGAGCGCAGGCTCCACAGCAACGATCAATGTCAAATTGCAGCTCAAGAGCGTCACAAGCGAAGTGTTTGTGTCGTCGGCTGCCCCGATCGTGGATCCCGCGCGTACGGATCAGGGCAGCACATTGTCCTCCAACGCGGTACTGAATCTGCCGCTGGTTTCGCGCAATCCCTTCAACTTCATCCTTCAGCAGCCCAACGTAAGCGGTCGCGCAAACACCGAGTTCGGTGTGCCTCGGAAAGTGAATGCCAACGGCTTCAACGGCCGCATCAACTACCAGCTCGATGGAAGCAATAACGTTCAGAGCGACCGCGCCGGCATTCGCCTGCTCCCGATCTCCCAAACCTGGATTCAGGAGGTGCAGGCCGTGAACAACGGATTCGCTCCGGAATTCGGGAATACCGTAGGCACGCTTTTCAATACGATCACGCGCTCCGGCGCGAACGAGTTCCATGGCGAGGCCGCCTACCTGTTCCGGCGAACTCCGATGAGCGCCCGTCCCGCATTGCTTCCAGCGAACCAGCCGACGCCGGACGTCAATGTCGATTCGGTGTTTGCGGACGCGGGTGGCCGGCTCGTCAAGGATCGCGTTTTCTTCTTTGGCGGCTATGAGCACGTTAAGCGGGATCTGCCGGTGCCGGTCACTGTCCCACCATCCACGCTTGCCCAACTTGGCCTTCCCGCCAACTTCTCCAGTGCAATTCCATTCAGCCAGAACGTGACTTTTTTCATCAGCAAAGTGGATTGGCAGTTAGCCTCGAACCACCGGCTGTCGCTCCGCTACAACGGACACCGGAACGACTCTCCGTACAACAGTTCTGTCATCGGCGGTCAGTTTCTTCTGGACCGCACCTACAAGTTTGTCGACCGATCTCACGCTGGCGCGGTGCAGTTGGTGAGCGTGTTCTCGCCGAACGCCGTCAACGAACTCAGATTCCAAGTGCCCTTCCGACGCCAATCCCAAAACCGGTTCGAGGCTACCGGCTCCGGACCGGCGATCGCCATCCCGGGCGTGGCCAACTTCGGCAATTCGCTAGACGTTGGATTTCGATTTGAGGAGGCAACGCCGGAGGTGAATGAAAACTTCAGCTACAACTTGGCCAATCACGCTCTCAAGTTTGGCGGTAGCATCCGGGCCATACGCGATACCCAAGTGCAAGCCACGGCCGCCCTCTACACGTTTCCGAACATCGCGGCATACGTGGCGGCCAGGGACGGGCTGAATACACGAACGTACGCGAGCTTCATTCAGACCGTAGGGGAGCCATCGTTGCGATACAACTCGCTCTTCAGCGGTTTCTACGCGCAGGACACTTGGAAGCCGCGAGCGAACGTCACGATGACGTATGGCGTGCGCTATGACGTTTACCGGCCCCCCAGTGCAAAAGAAAACTCACCCTTCGAGTATTCCCGCAGATTTCGTACGGACAAGAACAACGTCGCGCCACGCGTGGGCATCGCAGTCGGTTTCGGCAAGACGGTGGTTAGGGCGAGCGGCGGCATATTCTACGATCCGTTTCAGACCGATCTCTATCGCCGAGCCCTTCTGAACAACGGAACGCCAGCCTACTTTGCGATCAGCGCAACTCCGCAGTTGCCGTTTGCGCCGCCGTTTCCCACCGTCCTCCCTGGCGTGCCGCAGGGCTTTCCGTCCTTGGTCCAGGACATCACGACGGTCAGCCCTGATTTTGCGAGCCTCTATTCCGCAAACGCGAACGTCTCGATTACCCACGAGATTGCCACCAACATGGCGGTCACGGCCACGTACCTATTCACGCGAGGCAACCGTCTGCCGGTGATGCGAAACATAAACCTCGTTCCGTCTGGGCAACAATTGGCCGACGGCCGGCCCATCTTCGGTTCCGGACGCGTCTTCCCCGGTTTCGGAAACATCGTCGCCGCAGAGTCGGTCGGCCAGTCGGTGTACAACGGCCTGAACCTTACTCTGACTAAACGCTTCTCGCGAGGCTTCGAGATGTTCGCGACCTACACCTGGTCCCATGCCATCGATGACGCGCCGGAACAGAACAACATCGACAGCCCGAACTTCCTTCTGTCAGATCCGACGAACCGCCGGCGGGATCGCGGCAATTCGCTGACGGATCGCCGCCATGCGTTCAACGGCAATCTCGTTTACCGGCCAGTGGTTGAGGCTGGCAGCAGGGTAGTCAGATATCTGGCAAACGGCAATCTTTTCGCGGTCATCGCCACGATTCAGAGCGGCGATGTGTTCAACATGGGCAGCAATCGCGTGTTGAATGGCGATCCTCTAACGACGAGCGCCTTCCAGCGACCGTTGGTCATCGGTCGAAACACCCTTCGTGCTCAACGCAACTCGGAGTTCAACATTCGCTATTCCCGACTGTTCCCCGC
>CAYUZM010000612.1:0-4358 GCA_964449665.1 uncultured Solibacteraceae bacterium | reverse complement strand
CGGGGGAAGCTGGCCCGGGGGGTGGGCGTCATGCTTGACGAATCGGGGTTTCTGTCCCCGTAGGGAATCCGCTCGCTGTCGCAATATCACCGCGACCATCCGTACGTGCTGCAACTGGCGGGAAGCGAACATCGCATCGGCTATGAGCCGGCGGAATCGTGCTCCGGACTATTCGGCGGCAACTCCAACTGGCGCGGTCCAATCTGGTTCCCGCTCAACTTCTTGATCGTCGAGGCGCTGCAAAAGTTCCACTACTTTCTCGGAGACCGGTTTCGCGTTCAATGCCCCGCCCGCTCGGGCCCGTCCATGAATCTTTGGGACGTGAGCCTGGAGCTGGAGCGCAGGTTGATTCGGCTCTTTCTTCGCGACGAGCACGGGTGCAGACCGGCATGCGCGGCTCTGGGCAAGTTTCAAAACGATCCGCACTGGCGGAATTGCGTGCCCTCTTTCGAGTACTTTCACGGCGAGGACGGACGCGGTTTAGGCGCGAGCCACCAGGGCTGGACGGGATTAGTGGCGAAGTTAATTCAGCAGACCTCCATGAGTCGAGCGGAATCTGCAATGGAAAGCGGGAAACACGATGGCAACTCTCAAGGGCAGCAAGACTCACGAGAATTTGAAAGCGGCATTCGCCGGTGAGGCGCAAGCCAACCGGCGCTATCTCTACTTTGCCCGGCAGGCGGACGTCGAAGGATATCCGGAAATCGCCGGGCTGTTTCGCGATACCGCGGAAGGCGAAGCTGGCCACGCGCACGGCTTTCTTGATCACTTGCGCCGGGTCGGAGATCCGGCAACGGGACTGCCCATCGGCACGACCGTCAACAATCTGGAGGCCGCGATTGCCGGGGAGACCCGCGAGTACACCACGCTATACGTCGCAATGGCCGAAACGGCGCGGCAGGAGGGCTTCTTGGAGATTGCGGAGTGGTTTGAAACGCTGGCGAAGGCGGAACATAATCACTCCGGCCGTTTCAAAAATGGACTAAACTCGCTCCGTTGAGCTTGCTCCCGCGCCAAGGGTAGGAGTTTTTCAATCTCGACAGCCACGATCTGATCAGTGTCGCTATTGGTGTTCGTCAGGTTCGAGTCGGGGACGCTGACTTCGACATCACCGCGACGATTGCGCTGATGCGGCAGGCAGCTCGGGAAGATGCTGTGCTGACTCTATTCCATGAAATCGGACTCTCGGCGAATTCCTCCGACGATCTGTTCCATCAGGGCGCATTGCTCTCGACGGTTATTGGCCCCCTGGGACGAAGCGGCTCCGCCGGAACTCATCTACTCCGAATTCGACCTGGACCGCCGCGCAGTGGGGCTCGGGACGATCCAATGGCATGAGAGGAGGCGGTCAACGGATATCGATAGGCACCGCATTGCCGGCTTGGGCCGCGCCGGTGAGCTGAAGATTGTGCGTCCCCGCCGCCAGATCGAAGGGAATCCGGGCGTTGATCTGGTATAGCCCAACAAAACCTGGAGCGAGACAGGCCACAGAAACCTCTATCGCGCGGCTGTCGATTTGAGCATGGACCGGCGCCAAGGTCTCCAGCAGCGGTGACATGGGAGCTCGGGCACCGGTTTCTATCCGCCCGCTGATCTTGCCCAGGCCGGTGGCGTAAATGCTGACCCATTCGCCGGGCGCAGCCGGTTCCCGCTGGGTCACCAACCAGCCACCCTTGTGAATGACCGCCGCGGTCTTGCGGACGTCCTGTTACACGGTGAAAATATTTGGGGCAATGGCTGTCACCAGGATTGGCGCCGTCACAATACCCCGTCCAGTAGTGACCGAAAGGGTTGCGCGGTCTTCGATCTCGAACGGCACTTGCGCGTTAATTTGCGCCCTTCCAGCGTAAAGTACCGGCCAGGGCCGCAGCGTGTCCCGCACAGTTGCACCGCTGAGATTCCAGCCGAAAATCGACACCAGTCCACCGGGTGCGATCTGCCTGCTGAAGGCGGCGGCGTCAACTACTCCGAACTCTGCCAGCTCAGGCGCAGCCTTGAGTTCCCATCGGTCAAGCACTTTGGCTGCTGAGTCCACAGCTTCCACCTGAAGTGCGGATTCAGTGACGTCTATTCGAAGATAATGGGGGCCGCCGGCGGAGGCGGCGAGGAACGGCTCCTTGCCAGGTTCATAATTCTGCGAACCGCCGCCGCCGGAGGTTACGTAGACGACTCCGGGGCCTCGCGGCATCCAGACGCCTGTGAGACGGGGCTGGGTACGCTGGTAGATGTGCTCGTGTCCGGAGATTACCAAATGGACACCGTGGCGCTCAAAGACCGGAGTCAGTTCTTTTAGAACCAATTTACAGATTGGGTCATCGCGTTTGTTTGGCGTTGAAGTGAAGGGCGGATGGTGTATCGCGACGATGCGCCAGGTTTGGCTGGTTTGGGTCAGATCCTGCTCCAGCCAGGAGAGCATGGGGCTGCCCGCGGTAAGTGGCTGGTTGGAGTCAAGTACCGTGAAATGTGCGTTCGCCCAGTCAAAGGAATAATAAAGATTGCGAGCGATGGCGGGAACATTGTCCTGAGGCGGATCGAAAATAGTACGGTAAGCGAGAGCACCGTTCGAGATGTCATGGTTGCCCGGCGCGGGGAACACAGCCATTCGCGCTAACAGCGTGCCATAGATGCCGAAATAGGCTGCCTGATACTGTTGGAAGGTCCCGTCCCAATAGGCGATGTCGCCGGCATGGAGTAGGAACGCGGCGGCTTCGCGCAGGAGTGGTTGGGCGAGTTCCCGCTGACCTGCGCCGTTGTCACCAGTGTCGCCGATCACGAGGAAACGGAATGGACCACTGCCGGCAGTAGCAAAGCGCTGGCTGGGATCCGCGGCGGCCTCCTTACCGTCGATCAGAACGACATACCGGTATTCGGTGCCCGCATCGAGCCCGCGTAGGACGGCGCGGTGTAGCCAGATGTCTTGGGGAAGGTCAGTCAAAGAGGCGGGGAGAGCGGTGACGGTGGATGCAACATCGACAGGTCCGCTGGAAGAGAAATAGCGGACGGCGCCAACGCCGCTTCCGCCTCGGGTAGTCCACAGAATGGTGGTGCGCCCGGCGCGGACATCCTGCAGATATGGCCCCCACTCAAGGTCCGCGGCGTGGGCGGCACTCAGGGTCAGAAACGCGACTGCGATGGCGAGATTTGACATAGGATTTCGCTAGTGGAGGATTGGTAATTGGAATGGGCGGCCGGCTTCCCCGTCCATGAGAACAACTACTGTGGCGGTTTCCAACGCTCCGGCGTTCGCAGGGAGTTGGACAATCAGCTGTTGCATTCCGACAAGTCCCGGCGCGGCGCCGGCCCAGATAAGTGTCGCGGCCTCGCGATTGACTGTTATGTTCAGCGCGGGTTTGGGTCCGCTCCAGACGCCGGTAGCGTAAAGGACGATCCATTCACCTTCGATGGCCGGCGATTCGGCGGCGATCGGCGAGCCATCAGCATGCGTGGCCCCGAAGATTACCGAGGCCGTTGGGCGAAGTTGCACTGTAATGGCATTGCTGGCGTGGCCATTGTGGAGGATTCGGAGTACCCGGGGACCGCAAGCAAGCGATTCAGGCACGACGAACGTTACCCCTTCAGGGCGGACTTCGATCAATTGGGCAGGACCGCTATCGGTTTCAACACGAACGCCGGCGAGTTCTTCAGGGAGCGGCAAATTGGTGGCGTTGAAGGACCTGGAGACATCGATCGGAGCGCGGAGGTTCGCCAGGCTGCCGGGGGCAATAGCGGGCAGGTCACTGGCCAGTGTCACCGCGCCGCCCTGCGGCAGCTCGGGGGCGGCAGGGTCGTGACTAAGCTCATACGCCAGATTTCTCCAGAGGAAGCTCGGGCGGTAGCGTGCGAACTCGAGGAGATGCTGCACTTCTGCTTCGAACATCTGATTCGTGCAGGGACCGATGCCTTCGACGGTTCGGCATAACTTGTAGGGATCGTCATAAACCGCCTGGCGGATGAGTGCGTACGTTTTGTAGATTTCGTCATTCAACCAGTCGCCGTCGGCCATGGCGTGGGCCGCATCGTCGACGGTTTCGAGATAGCGGCGACGGAGCTCTGGCACTTGCAGGATGCGCCGGAAGAGGACGTTCTTCTCGGCATTCTCGAAGAGGGGCCAGTCGATCGCGGCGAAGGCCCCATCCATATCCCAAGGAAGAAGCATGGCACGGCGATTGGTGCTCCAGCGATACAGGTAGAAGTTGCGCATACCGTTGATGCCAAGGACGCCATCCCAGTTGGAGACGGCGGTTTCGGCGGCGGCGTGGGCAATGGCCGCATGGAGTTCGAAGTAGTGGCTCGCCACGTCTACGAAATCGTCGTCGTGTGCTTCGTTGATCTGACGGATCATTTCCACAATGCCCGCG
>CAYUZM010000611.1:0-4369 GCA_964449665.1 uncultured Solibacteraceae bacterium | reverse complement strand
CGCCCTGCCGGTCGATGGACATCCGGCAGAGGTCGGCCAGCGAGTGCGCCGACTGCCACGGGCCCGACGCCAAAACCCGCATGGCCGGCCTCCGCCTCGACCTCAAAGACGCCGTCTTCGCCGCCCGCCCCAAAGGTGCGGCTATTGTTCCCGGAAAGCCGGACCAAAGCCTCCTCTATTCGCGCATCATCGAGCCCAAAGCCGCCCTGCGCATGCCGCCCGAGTACTCACACAAGAAACTCACCCCCGATCAGATCGCGCTCATCAAGCAATGGATCGCCGCCGGCGCACCCTGGTCCGCGCACTGGTCCTTCCAAGCTCCCGTCAAAGTGAGCCCGCCCGCCGTCAAGAACGCAGCCTGGGCCCGCAATCCCATTGACCGCTTCGTCCTCGCTAAACTCGAAGCCGCCGCCCTCACCCCCGAATCACCCGCCGACAAGCGCACCCTCATCCGCCGCGTCTCGCTCGACGCCACAGGCCTCCCGCCCAAGCCCGCCGAAATTGACGAGTATCTGAAGGACCTCTCCCCCCAAGCCTACGAGCGCATGGTCGACCGCTTCCTCGCCTCTCCCCACTACGGCGAACATCGCGGCCGCTACTGGCTCGATGCCGCCCGCTACGGCGACACCCACGGCATCCACGTCGACAACTACCGCGAAATCTGGCCCTATCGCGATTGGGTCATTCAGGCCTTCAACCGCAACCTGCCCTTCGACCAATTCACCATCGAACAACTCGCCGGCGACATGCTCCCCAACGCCACCCTCGATCAGAAAATCGCCACCGGCTTCCATCGCTGCAACGTCACGACAAACGAAGCCGGCGTCATCGAGGAGGAGTACGAAGAGATCTACGCCAAAGATCGCGCTGACACCACCGGAGCCGTCTGGCTCGGCCTCACCGTCGGCTGCGCCACCTGTCACGACCACAAGTTCGACCCCATCCTCCAAAAGCACTTCTACGCCCTCGGAGCCTTCTTCCGAAACACGACGCAGCGCGTCATGGACGGCAACACCCCCGACTCGCCCCCCGTTATGATCGTCCCTCGCAAGGCCGACCGCGAAGAGTGGAGCCAGATCACCGCCCGCCAGCAAACCGTACGCGACGCCATGGCCGCCACCCGCGCCTCCGCTCGCGAAGCATTCGACAAGTGGCAGCAATCCCGCACGCCATCCGCCACCGCCAAGCCCCTCGGCGACAAAGCCACCATCTTCGAAGCTGACATCGCCGCGCTCGCCAAATCAAACGAAGCCGTCACCCTCGGCGCAGCGCCCGTCGAAGGCATGCCCGCCCTCAAGTTCGCCAAGGAAGACGGCCTCGTCATCCCCAAAGTCCGCCGTCTCGACGCCGACGAACCCTTCTCCATCTCCCTCCTCTTCTACTTTCCCGAAGGCGAACAGAACAATGGCCTCGCCTCGCAGCTCTCCAACACCGGCAAGAACCGAGGCTGGTTCCTCGACGTCAACGGCCGCCTCGTCCGCATGCGCATGTACGGCGACGACGAAAAGAACATCGAGATCCGCTCCGGCCACCTCGAACAGCTCAAGCACGGCACCTGGAATCACGTCACCTTCACCTACGACGGCTCGCGCCACCAAACCGGAATGTCGCTCTACGTGAACGGCATCGCCATCCCCACCCAAGGCCGAGGCAATCAGAACGTCGAACTCCCCGGCAGCATCGGCGTCGACGTTCCGCTCACCTTGGGCAAATCCTTCGAGAACGGCCTGATCGCCGACTTCCACATCTTCAACCGCGCCCTCAGCGAAAGCGAAGCCAGAATGATGAGCGAGTGGGTCTCCATCGCCGGCGCTCTCAAAAAGGAACCCGCCCAACTCACCCCGCGCGACCGCGAAGCGCTCCTCAGCTACTTCCTGAACAAGGAACACGCCCCCTTCCGCGCCCTCATCGACGAGCAGGACAAACTCAACGCCAGCGCCGCCAAAATCGCCAAGCGCGGCGCCGTCACCCACGTCATGCACGAACGCGCCGACGGCAAACCGCAAGCCTGGCTCCTCTACCGAGGCGCATACGACCAACGCCGCGACGAGGTCGCCGCCAACACGCCCTCCATCCTCCCGCCCATGCCCGCCGATCTTCCGCGCAACCGTCTCGGCTTCGCGCAGTGGCTCTTCCTGCCCGAGAACCCGCTCACCGCACGCGTCACCGTGAATCGCATGTGGCAGGAGATCTTTGGCACCGGCATCGTCAAATCCACAGACGACTTCGGAAGCCAGGGCGAGCCACCCTCTCATCCCGAACTCCTCGATTGGCTCGCAGTCGATTTCCGCGACAACGGTTGGGACGTGAAGCGCTTCTACAAACAGATCTTCCTCTCCGCTACCTACCGCCAACTCGCGCGCGCCACGCCCGCCAAGCTCGCCAAAGATCCTGACAACCGCCTCCTCAGCCGCGGCCCCCGCTTCCGCATGGATGGCGAAATGGTTCGCGACTACGCCCTCGCCGCGAGCGGCCTCCTCGTCCGCCAAATCGGCGGCCCCAGCGTCCGCCCCTATCAGCCCGAAGGCATCTGGGAATCGGTCGCCATGCTCGGCTCCAACACACGCTTCTACAAGCAGGACCAGGGCGACGGACTCTACCGCCGCTCCATGTACACCTTCTGGAAACGCAGCGCCCCGCCGCCCGGCATGGACATCTTCAATGCCCCCACGCGCGAATCATGCACCATGAAACGCGAGCGCACTAACACGCCGCTCCAAGCTCTCGCCACCATGAACGACGTGCAGTTCGTCGAAGCCGCCAAGGTCCTCGCCGAACGCGCTCTGCAAAACGAAGCCACCTGGGACGTGCAACTCGACTACATCACCACGCAGGCGCTCACCCGCCCGCTTTCCCCCGCCGAACGCATCGTTGCCAAGAAAGCCTTCGCGAAGTTCCGCGAGCACTACAAGGCCCACGAAGCCGACGCCGAAAAACTCCTCTCGGTAGGCGAACGCAAGCCCGACCCCTCCCTCGCGCAAGCCGACTTCGCCGCCATGACCATGCTCACCAGCCAACTACTGAATCTCGACGAGGTGCTAAACAAATGAGCGGCCCCATCCACCTGCTCGGTCCCGACGAAGACGGCCACTACGCGCCGCAAACCCACGCCCTCGATGCCGCCCTGCGCGCTCGCTTCGCCCCGGGCCAACATCCCCTCGACGGCATCGCCCACGAAATGGCCCGCGAGGAATCCCGCCGCCGCTTCTTCTCGCGCGGCGCACGCGGCATCGGAGCCCTCGCCCTCGCCTCCATCCTCGGCGATCAATCAAACGCGGCCACCACCGGCCAACCCATCGTCGGCGCACTCCCCGGCCTCCCCCACTTCGCACCCAAAGCGAAACGCTGCATCTATCTCCACCTCGTCGGCTCGCCCCCGCAGATGGAGACCTACGACTACAAACCCCAAATGAAGGAGTGGTTCAACAAGGACCTCCCCGACTCCATCCGCAAAGGCCAGCGCCTCACCACCATGACCAGCGGCCAAAGCCGCTTCCCCATCGCGCCCTCCGTCTTCGGCTTCAAACAATACGGCAAGTCCGGCGCATGGATCTCCGACCTGCTGCCCAACATCGGCAAGATGGCCGACGACATCGCCATCATCCGCAGCATGAACACCGAGGCCATCAACCACGAACCCGCCATCACCTTCTTCCAGACCGGCTTCATGATCGCCGGCCGCCCCTGCATCGGCTCCTGGCTCAGCTACGGCCTTGGCACCATGAATCAGGACCTCCCCACCTTCGTCGTCCTGCAGGCCAAGCACAACCACCCCAAGGCCAACGTGCAAGCCATCTCCGCGCGCCTATGGTCTGCCGGCTTCCTCTCTGGCAAATTCTCCGGCGTCAGCCTTCGCAGTTCGGGCGACCCCGTCCTCTTCATCAACAACCCCGACGGAGTCCCCACCAACGTCCGCCGCCAGATGCTCGACACGCTCGGCGAGATGAACAACCTCACCTACCAAAAGCTCGGCGACCCCGAAACCAAAACGCGCATGGCCCAATACGAAATGGCCTTCCGCATGCAATCCTCGGTGCCCGACCTCACCGACCTCTCCAAGGAACCCGACGCCACATGGAAAGCTTACAGTGAAGAAGCCCGCAAACCCGGCTCCTTCGCGCAAACCTGCCTCATGGCCCGCCGCCTCGCCGAACGCGGCGTCCGCTTCATCCAGGTCTATCACCGCGGCTGGGACGTCCACAGCAACCTCCCCGAAGTCCTCCCCAGCCAGTGCCGCGAAATCGATCAGCCCGCCTACGCCCTCATCCAGGACCTCAAACAACGCGGCATGCTCGACGACGCCCTCGTCATCCTCGCCGGTGAATTCGGCCGCACCATCTACTCGCAAGGCAAACTCACCGATACCGAC
>CAYUZM010000610.1:0-4384 GCA_964449665.1 uncultured Solibacteraceae bacterium | reverse complement strand
AGGGCGGGGCGAGCCATACCCAAGTATGCGCCAAAACATTTTCGATTGGAATTGTTTTATTAGAATCTTTTCAAGCGGTCAGAGAAGTAGGCGCGGTCTGGATGATGCCGTCTGCAATTCTGCGCAACTTCTGCTCCGCGCCCTCCGCTTCGGCTAACGATGCATGGAGGAGGGCGACAGCCTCCTTGTCTCCCATGCGCTTGGCCAAGCTGATGGCGGTAAGATGACCTGCCATCGCGTAGTGCTCAACCCGGCTCCCAGCGCCAATCAAACCAAGATCCAGAATGGATGGTTCCCCTTCCTGTTTGAGCGCTTCAGCCCCTTCCTGAATCACACCCTCCATGCCTTCACACTTCTTGCCTCCCGGCTTGAACTGCAGAAGCTCGGCCACTAGCTCCAGTCTGGCCACCTGCGCCTCGGTCTGTGTCAGGTGCGACCGGAAGGCCTCCTTGAGGGCCATATGACTTGCGCCCTTGACCATCTTCGGAATCGCTTTGACGAGTTGCTTCTCCGCTGAGTAGAGATCCCGAATCTCGTCCGCCGGGAGATCGTTCACTGCCGTCACTTCTGCCATAAGTGCCATTCCCTTCCCATTCGGTTGCCTGCGACTTCGGTAGCGGGACACTGATTCATGTGGGAGGCCACCCTCCATGCCGCGAAACTGCCGGTCGTGACCAGGCCGCGGGAAGGGAAACCGGCGCACTGCGCTGGTCCAGAGGGTGAGGCTCCAGGCTCCACAATCACTGCCCGCGAGCGGTTGTTCCGCCGCCTGGCGAACCCCAGTTCACCATTTGGCGTGTAAATTGCACATAAGCCTTAAACCAACGCAGGCTGCGTGTCACCGGCGGTCAGCTGGGATGCAGTGGAACCTACGCGTAGGGCGGTCTATGCGGTTTCGTGTAACGGAACTGCAGACACCGTGTTGGAGGACTTTGCGCGAGGGCCGCCTCGGAGGTTGGCCCTCGCTGCGATTCTGGATTGCGCTACGAATCACCCACTCGGACCCTGCGGCGGATGCAGGCACGATCACCACCAAACCGGGGTGACCAAATGACGTCAGGCTGCCACAGGTGGTCAATCGAGAAAAACTCCACCGGGCACGGAGCGCGGCTTTTCTCACCGGCAACAGCCGCGTGCTCCTCTCTGAAATCGGACGACTGTCTGTGCAGCGCCACCCCATTGCACCTCACGCGGGCGCGGGCACGCGAGCCGGCTCAGTTCCAAGTGGAGGGGCTGTCCCCAACCGCCGTCCGCCGGCATTCCCCCCCCCGTCGCCACTACGGCGATTGGGCCGGAGTTTCATCACCTCCATGCGGAACCGTTCGCCCCGCCTAGTGATTCCTCATCCACAGCAAAGCGACGCTCACCAGCCCCAGGGCAGAAAATATCCCGCAACTCCCGACGGCAATCAGTGCTGAAAGCAAGTTGAGCGAATTGGCGCCGGCGGCGGCCGCGGCCGCCGCGGCTAAGAAAAAGAGCAGAGTCCATCCAGGCATTCCATTGGACCTCGTCCCATTCAATTGCACCTGTAAGGCCACCTTAGGACTTCAAATTGCTACCCGGGAAGTATCGGCGAATGCCCGCCCGACAGCCGCGCCGTGCGGCACGCTGGAAAACGTGAACAGTACAGGATGAACTCATTCATCGAATCAACCCGCTTGCGGCGTTCAGTCGTTGCCGTATTCTCTTCCACGACCTCCGCCGAAAACGCGCGGAAAGACCTGTATGCTCAGCATCTCGGCAAGTGCGCCCTCCTCCATACCGACGCACAGGGCCGCCGCTCCGTGGTCCACGGGCCCCTCTTTCCTTTTGCCAAAGTGCGCATGTCGCGGCGCGATATCGATCGAATCGGACAAACTCTCCTCCCTGGCGAATCGGCGGTGGTCTTTCGATCCTCTGTGCAAAAATTACCGGCCAGGGTTTCCATTCTTCGTCAGGGCAGCGGCACACCAGCGATCTTCATCTTCCGATCCCAGAACGCCGCACTCTTCGGTTCCGCTTGCCCGCCCCAATCGCTGATCGTCGACCAGCTTCGACAATCCGCTGTCGATCTCGCCCACCAACATCGCGTCCAGCGCGGAAAGCCGCGCCACTCGGTCCTCGCCGCGCTCGCTGATGCCGAACGCGTCCTCGACCGCGTGAGTGGCGATCTCGTGGAATCGCTCGAAATGGAGCAGCCGCTCAGTAACTCCGGCGAATGGCTCTATGACAACTTCCACCTGATCCTGTCCCACGTCGCCGAAGTGCGACGCCACCTGCCCCGCGATCCCCAGCACATTCTTCCCATCCTCGTCAGCGACGAGAGGGAATTCCGCGTCTACCGCATCGCGCTTTCCCTGGTCCAGAATTCCGATTCGCTTCTGACGCCCGCCGCCATTGCCGCATTCCTTGATGGCTACCAAAGCCACACTCCGCTCACAATCGCCGAACTGTGGATCTTCCCCTTGATGATCCGCCTCGCCCTCATTGAGGAACTGGCGCGGCTCGGCGATCGCGTTTCGTGCGAACAGCATCAGCGCGATCTCGCTTACTTTTGGGCCGACCGGCTAGCCCGCGCCAGCCGCGAGGGACCCCAGCATCTCGCCCGCATGACCGCGCTCCTCGACGCCGATCCCGCCATTGCCGAAATCCGGTTCCTGGCCCGGCTCACTGAGCAACTGCGCGACGAAGGGGAGATCCTCGCCATTCTCCGCGAGCAACTCGACAGGCGCCGGCAGCCACTCGCCGAATTGATCCGCGAAGATCATCAACAGCAGGCGCGTGACCGCGTATCGGTCGCCAATGCCATCGGCAGCCTGCGCACCCTCGCTGACCTGCACTACCCCACGCTCTTTGAAAAATCCAGCGCCGTTCACGCCGTACTCGAACAAGACCCGGCGCTCACGTATCCCCGTAGCGACTTCACCACCAGGGACCGCATGCGCCACGCCGTGGAGGAAGTGGCGCGCTACTGCCCGCTGCAAGAGTCCGAGGTAGCGCAACTGGCCGTCGACTTTGCGAAACGTGGCCCGCCTGCCGCCGGTGTGGAGGGAAACGCCGGATATTACTTGATCGCCGAGGGCAGGGTCCAGTTGGAGCAGGCCGCGGGATTTCGCCCGCCCTGGTCCACCCGTATCCGCAGGTTCCCGCTGCGATTTCCCACCGCAACTTACATCGGAGCCGTAGCCGCGCTCGCCTCCCTCTTTGCTGCGCTAGCCGCGATGGCGAGCTACACCAATGGCGCCCACCCGGTCTCCTGGGTCGTCTTTCTTGGTCTCCTCGCTGCCTTCCCCGCCACGGAAGTGGCAATTCAAATTGTCAATGCCCTCGTCGTCACTCTACTGAGTCCGCGCGTGCTGCCCAAAATGAACTTCGAGGAGGGCATCCCGCCCGACTTCAATACCCTCGTCGTCGTCCCGATGATGCTGCTCACGCCGGACTCCATCCAAAACGAAGTGGAAAAACTCGAGGTGCGCTACCTCGCCAATCGCGAACCGCGCATCAGCTTCGCGCTGCTGTCTGACTTCACTGACGCGCCCGAGCGGGACATGCCCGAAGACGGCCAGTTGCTGGCGGTGGCCGTCGAGGCTGCCGAGGAACTGTCGCGCCGCCATCCCGATGTCAACTTCGTGCTTTTTCACCGCACACGCCGGTGGAGTGACGTGGAGGGTAAGTGGATCGGTTGGGAGCGCAAGCGGGGCAAGCTCGAAGAGCTCAATCGCTATCTGAACGGCGAGGGTACGCCCTATGAGATGTTTGTGCGGGCAGGCGCCGCCCCCGCCAACATCCGCTTCGTGATTACTCTCGACGCGGATACACAGCTTCCCGCCAATACTGCCCGGCGGTTGATTGAGACTCTCGCCCACCCTCTCAATCAAGTGCGCCTGTCCCCGGACGGCCGTCAGCGCCTGGGCGGATACACGATCATCCAGCCGCGCGTGAGCATCACCCTCCCAGGGTCGACGGCAACGCGATTTACGCGGCTCTTCACCGAAACCACCGGAACCGATCCTTACAGCGCCGCCGTTTCCGACGCCTATCACGACCTGTTTGGCGAGGCCATCTACCACGGCAAGGCAATCTACGATGTGCACGCGTTTCACCGCATCCTGTCCGGCCGTTTCCCCGAAGGCTTATTTCTCAGCCACGATCTGATCGAAGGCGGCCACGTCGGCACGGGTTTGGCAAGCGACATCGAGCTGTTCGAGAATTTCCCCTACGAGTACCACAGTTACAGCCGCCGCCAACATCGCTGGATCCGCGGAGACTGGCAAATTCTCTCCTGGATCTTCCCGCGGGTGCCGTCGGCAACGGGCCAACCGGCCGCCAATACCCTGCCGTGGATCGAGCGTTGGAAGATCTTCGACAACCTGCGGCGCAGTTTGACGCCTCCCGCCTCCATCGT
>CAYUZM010000609.1:3739-4386 GCA_964449665.1 uncultured Solibacteraceae bacterium | reverse complement strand
TTGGTGCGGAAGCCGGCGCTCGGTGGCAGGTTCACGAGCGGTGGGCGGTACGATGGAGCCGGTGGCAACGCGTAGCGTCCCCGAGGCCGGGATGTGGCTTGCGGTCACGATGGGACGCTGGGGCAAGAGACTAGGGTAGCGCGGCCGGGAACTCTTCGACGTGGAATTCGCCGTGCCGTCCCCAATAGATGGCGCGGCGGCCGTGGATGTAGACGTTATAGCTGGCCGTGCCAGCCGCGCTGACGCGGCGGAGGAACTCCGGGTAGGTGATCGCGCCCCGCTGGCTGGCGAGGATGGCGTCTTTCACGGCAGCGGCGGAAAACTCGGCCGCAACGCTGGCGGGCGGAAGCACGGCGGTTTCCCTGTAGGTTTCGCCGCTGGCCGCGTAGTATGTCTTCTCGCGGCGGAGAAGGTCGGCGTGATAGGACTCGATGCCTTCGCCGGCGAGCAGGGCGACCACGGCCGGGAAGTGGAGAGATCCATCGAGCGAGCCCGTGGTGGTGCGTTGGAGGATGTCGTGATTCATGGGCAGCCTTTCAGTCAATGGGAACGCGGGTCAGATTGTGCGCGCGAACGAGCTTTTGCAGAAGCGTCAGCAGGCCGCGGCGCTGATCAACTTTGGTTACGCGTACAACGACAAACGTGCG
>CAYUZM010000609.1:0-3729 GCA_964449665.1 uncultured Solibacteraceae bacterium | reverse complement strand
GGCGCTCGTCGCGGGTGAGCGGGGAAAAGTACTCGGCATCGTTGCGGTCGGCCAGGGCGGCCAGTTTGGGCACAAGGGCGCGGGCGGCGGGCGTGAGGCGAACCTCCTGATAGCGGCGGTCCGTGTTGGATGCGGCGCGCGTGAGGAGTTTCTTGTGGAAGAGGCGGTCGGTCAGTTTGGAGACCGCGCCGCGCGTGAGCCCGGTGCGTTCGGCGACCTCGCCGGGCGACGTGGGTCCGCCGGTTCCGTAGATATCGCGCAGAATGACCCATTCGGCGACGGTGACTCCGGTAGCGGCAAGTTTGGCGGCGAAGGAATGCGAGACGTGGTTGGACACGAAGCGGAGCCAGAAACCGATGTGAGATTGGAGATCGCTGACCGGCATGCTTCGATATTAGTTTCCTATTCAACTATTGTCAAGGCACCGCCGTCATCTGGCGGCGCGCGGGAGAGGCCGGTGCCCGGCGCAACTTAGAATGGAGTGATGGCTGCTCCGATGCGCCGCGTGCGCGTTCCCGGGCTCGCCGCCGTGAAGCGGAAGGGCGAAAGGGTTGTGATGTGGACGGCGTAGGACGCCACGTTCGCGCGGCTGTTCGAATGCGGGGGCGTGGACGTGATGCTGGTGGGCGATTCGCTGGGCATGGTGGTGGAAGGCCAGGAGACGACGCTGCCGGTGACGATGGAGGCGATGATTCATCACACGCGCGCCGTCGTTCGGGGCACGCAACGCGCGCTGGTGGTGGCCGACATGCCGTTTGGTTCCTATCAAACCGGCGTGGATGACGCGCTGCGCAATGCCGTGCGGTTGCTGAAAGACGGCGGAGCGGACGCCGTGAAGCTGGAAGGCGGGGCAAGCGCGGAGGAGGCCGTGCGGAGGATGACGGCGAGTGGCGTTCCGGTGATGGGGCACGTCGGGCTGACTCCGCAATCGGTAAAACTGCTGGGCGGGTTTCGCGCGCAGGGCAAGACGGACGGGGAGAAGGATCGCATCTTCGATGATGCGCGGCGCCTGGAAGATGCAGGCGCGTTCGCCGTGGTGCTGGAATCGATCCCCGATGAGTTGTCCGCGCGCATCACCGGAGCCCTCACGGTGCCGACGATTGGAATCGGCGCGGGCACGAGCTGCGATGGGCAGGTGCTGGTTTGCTACGACCTGCTGGGCTTGACGCAGGATGCACCGCCGTTCGCGAAAACATATGCGCGGTTGGGCGAGCTGGCCGTGGAGGCGGTGAAGGCCTACGCGGCCGAGGTGCGCGGGTGAGGGCGATTGAGACCATCGCGGGCGTGCGTGAGGCCGTCCGCACGGCGCGTGGCGAGGGGAAGCGCGTGGGGCTGGTTCCGACCATGGGCGCGCTGGATGTGGGCCATGAGACGTTGATCGCCAGGAGCGCGACGGAGTGCCACCTCACCGTGGTGAGCATCTTCGTGAATCCGATTCAGTTCAACCAGCGCGAGGATTTCGAAAAGTATCCGCGCGAACTGGGCCACGATGTGGACATCTGCAAGCGAGCGGGGGCGGGGATTGTGTTCGCACCGTCGAACGAGGAGATGTACCCGCACCCGATCGACACCTACGTGGAGCCAGGAGGAGTAGCGCAGCATTTGTGCGGGCCATTCCGGCCAGGGCATTTTCGTGGAGTGGCGACGGTGGTGGCGAAGCTGTTTCTCGCCGTGGAGGCGGACCGCGCGTACTTCGGCGAGAAAGACGCGCAGCAGCTTGCGGTGATTCAGAGAATGGTCTCCGATTTGAACATGCGCGTCGAGGTGGTTCCGGTGGCGACCGTGCGGGAAAGCGACGGGCTGGCGATGAGCTCGCGGAATGCGCGGCTGGGGGAGGCCGAGCGGCAGGCGGCTCCAGTGTTGTACGCGGGATTGCAGGCCGCGTTGGAAAGACTGGAACAGGGCGAGCGGAACGCGGTGGCCATAAAGCGTGCGGCGCTTGATGTGATCAGCCGCGAGCCGATGGTGCGGATGGAGTATCTGGACGTGGTGGACGCCGCGGCGATGCAACCGGTGGAGCGGGTATCGGGGCCGGTGCGCGTGGCAATGGCGGCGTGGCTGGGTGGCGTGCGGCTGATCGACAATGTGGGATTAGTTCCTGGCCATGGAAAATGATGCCCTGCGGCTGGCGAGCTTCCTGGCGTACTTAGGGGCATGGGTGGCGGTGGCGGTGGGCGCGATCGCCGGCGGCCTGCCGAAGCGAGAACCGCGCGAAGGGGCCGCGGCAACGGGGGGCGTGGGCGTGCTGCTGCAAGGCGCGGCGTTATTGCCGGTGACCTTAACGCTGAGTGAAGGCTCGCTGCGGCCGGCAGTGTGGGAGATGGTGACGGCACTGGCACTGGCGCCTCTCGGCGCGGCGATGTATGGGTGGGCGCTGCGGTCGGGCAAGGCGGGGCTGGTTACCGGCGGGGCGTTCGCCGTGGTGCGGCATCCGATGTATCTCGGCTTCTTCGCTCTCCTGCTCGCGACGGGGCTGCTGGCTTCCGCGCGTTGGACGTTGGCCGCGGCCGTGGCACTGTATATTGCGGGCACGGAGTTGCGCGTCTCGGCGGAGGAGGCGGAACTCGAAGCGCGCTTCCCCGACGGCTACTCGGCCTACCGGCGGGTGACGCGCTGGCGCTATCTGTGGGGGCTGCGTTAGCCCAGCTTGCGCTTGCGCAGTTCGTCGACAGCGACGGCGGCGATGATGACGGCGCCGATGATGGCCTGTTGCAGATAGGGCGAGATGCCCAGCAAATCCGAACCGTTGGCGAGCAGGCCCATGATGAACGCCCCGACGAGAGTTCCGACGACCGTGCCTTCCCCGCCCCGGAGGCTGCCTCCGCCAATGCGGACGGCGGCGATGGCTTGCAGTTCGTAGCCTTGTCCCGCGGTGGGCTGGCCGGTCATTAGGCGCGAGGCTTCGATCATGCCGGCAAGGCCGGTGAGCGCGCCGCCGATGGTGTAGACGGTCATCGTGTGGAACGAAGTTGGAATTCCCGCGTAGAGCGCGGCTTCGGGATTGGAGCCGATGGCAAAGACATAGCGCCCATGCTTGGTGCGTTCCAGCACGATGTGCACGATGACGGCGCAGACGACGAGCAGGAACCACACGAACGGGATGCCGAGGAGCGTGCCCTCGCCGAGGTAGCTAAACGCGGGCGGCAAATTGTGTACAGGGAGACCGTTGGAGATCATGAGCGCGACGCCGCGATAGATGCCGAGCGTGCCCAGCGTAACGATGAAGGGATTGATGCGGAGTTGCGTGGTCATCAGCCCGTTGAGGAAACCGCAAACGAGGCCGGTGAGGATACCGACGAAGACGGCGGGGATGATCGGCACGCCCTTTTCCATAGCCATGGAGCCGAGCAGGCCGCCCATGGCGAGGATGGAGCCGACGGAGAGGTCGATGCCGCCGCCGATGATGATCATCGTCATGCCCAGGGCCATGATGTTGATGACGGCGGTTTGGCGGACGACGCTCGACAGGTTGGTCGTGGTGAGAAAGTGCGGCGAGGCGATGCAGAGGCCAATGAACAGCGCGATGAGAGTAAGGAAGGGGAGCAGGCGCTGGATCATGCGGCCGCCTCTTTCTCGAATGCGGCCAGACGCATGATCTCTTCCTGTGTGGAACGGCCGGGCAATTCGCCGGTAAGGCGGCCCTGGCGCATCACCAGGATGCGGTCGGGCACCTGCAGCAGTTCGGGGAGTTCGGAGCTGACCATGAGAACGGCGGCGCCGGCGCGGGCC
>CAYUZM010000608.1:0-4389 GCA_964449665.1 uncultured Solibacteraceae bacterium | reverse complement strand
TCCCCTCGCCGGGCTTCGAGTGCGAGGGGGACTGGCGCCGGCGCGAGGCGGCGCGGAACGCGCTTGCCGATGAGTTCATCCGCGCCATGCCGAATGGCTATGACAGCCTGATTGGCGAACGCGGCGTGAAGCTGAGCGGCGGCCAGCGGCAGCGGCTGGCAATCGCCCGCGCGCTGTTGAAGAACGCGCCGATTCTGGTTCTGGACGAGGCGACCTCGCATCTGGACACGGAAAGCGAGAGACTGGTGCAACATGCGTTGTCCAACCTGATGGAGGGCCGCACGGTATTCGTGATCGCGCACCGGCTTTCGACGATTCGAAGGGCCGACCAAATCGTGGTTGTGGAAGGCGGACGAATCCGTGAAGTGGGCACGCACGAGGAGTTGATCAGCGGCGGCGGCATCTACCGGCGCCTGCATGAAATGCAGTATCTGGAGGCCGATTCCGAATGAGCCATTCCCGCACATCCGCCCACCCGGTCCGCAGCATGACGGGATTCGCCCGCGTGCGCGCCGCCGTGCCGGCCGGTGAACTAACTCTGAGCCTGCGCAGCGTGAACCATCGCACGCTCGATTTGCACTTCCACATTCCATCGGATCTGGACCCGTACGAACCGGCCATGCGCAAGGCGATTCAGGGCGCGATTGTCCGCGGCCACGTGGAGATCCGCATCACGCTGCATCGCACGCAGGCGGCCGCGCCGGTGGCGTTCAATCAACCGCTGCTGGAGGCATGGCTCAAGGCGTTCCGGCAGGCGTCGAAGGACTTTGGACTGGAGGCGGAGCCCGACCTGAACACGGCGTTCCGGATTCCGGGCATGCTGCTGGAATCGGCGGAAGACGAACCGGGCGAGGGGATGCAGACGGCGCTGCTGGAGGCGCTGAAGGGGGCGCTGCTGAGCATCAACCAGGTTCGCGAACGTGAGGGAGCCGACTTACTGCAGGACCTAATGCCGCGGGTTTATCGCATTCGAGCATCGACCGTGGAAATCGAGGGGCTGCGCGACCAGGTGTTACCCGCGCTCGAAGCGAAGATGCGTGAGCGCATGGCCGAGGTGATTGAGAACGCCGATCCGCAACGGGTCTACCAGGAAGCGGCGTTGCTGGCCGACCGGAGCGACATTGCCGAGGAGATTACGCGGCTGAAGATGCACACCGATGCTTTGGAGGCCTTACTGAACGGCGGCGGTGAAGTCGGCAAGAAGACTGAATTCCTGCTGCAGGAGTTGCACCGGGAGGCGAACACGACACTTTCGAAGTCAAACTCGGCCGGCGAGCCCGGCAGGCGAATCTCGGAGCTGGCGTTAGGGGTAAAATCGGAGATCGAAAAAATTCGAGAGCAGAGCCTGAATCTGGAATGAGCGTCGTTTACGTTATCTCCGCGCCTTCGGGATCCGGAAAATCGACGCTGGTGCGGCGAGTGCTGGATTCGGACTCGAAATTGACCTTTTCCATCTCCTATACGACTCGTGCGCCGCGCGGGACGGAGAAGGATGGGCAAAACTACCACTACATCGGCCGTGACTCGTTCGAACAAATGATCGCCAACGGGGAATTTCTCGAGTATGCCGAGGTATTTGGCAATTACTACGGTACGCACCGCAGCTATCTGGATAGCGCCGAGTCTCTCGGCAAGGACCTCGTGCTCGACATTGACGTGCAGGGTGCGGCACAATTAAGAAAGAAGATTCCGGACGCAGTGAGCATTTTCATCCTGGCGCCTTCCCGCGAAGAATTGGAGAAGCGGCTACGGGCGAGGTCAGAAGACGCGCACGAAGTAATTGAGCGCCGGTTGCGAGAGGCCGCCGAAGAGATTGAGCATTATGGCCAGTACGATTACGTGCTGGTGAACCACGAAATAGAGCAGTCCGTGGTGCGGTTGCGGTCTATCATCGCCGCCGAACGAATGCGGAGAACCCGGATGGAGGACAAGATTGTCCCCATTCTGGAATCGTTCCGCGCAACCAGTACGCAGGCGGCGAAAGCGCCGGTCGAGTAACGAAAGAAGATTACGGAGTAACCCATGAGCGAAGTTCGCAACGCGATCAACATCATCCCCGACGACCCGGAAATGAGCACGTACCGCTTCATCATCGTGTCGGCGAAGCGGGCGCGGCAGTTGCAGAGTGGAGCGCGCAGCTATCTGCCGACCACGTCCAAGAAGCCGACCGTCAGTTCGATGGAAGAAGTTCGCCGCGGGTTGATTCAATACACCGACGCCAACCGCCAAGCGCCCATTGAAGTGGTTGTCGCCGAATAGACCGGTCCGATTCGGAAGGTTCTGAAATGCGCGTGGCTCTTGGCGTAGGCGGGGGCATTGCGGCGTATAAAGCGGCCGAACTGGCGCGTGCGCTCCAGGAACGCGGCGCAACGGTGCAGGTGATCATGACGGCGGCGGCGCAGGAGTTCATCACGCCACTCACGTTTGCCGCGCTCACCAATCAAAAAGTCATTACGGACCTTTTCAGCAACCGTAGCGCGGAGGAGGTTCTTTCCAGTTCGGTGGAGCACATTCACGTGGCCCAGAACCATGATGCGCTGCTGATCGCTCCCGCGACGGCTGACCTAATGGCGAAGTTCGCGAACGGCTTGGCGGGCGATTTTCTGACGACCACTTATCTCGCCTTCAAAGGGCCCGTGATTCTGGCGCCCGCGATGAACACCAACATGTGGGAACACGCCGCGACGCAGGCGAATCTCGCCACGTTGCGCGCGCGGGGCCATGCCATCATTGAGCCCGACGAAGGGTTGCTTGCCTGCGGAACCACCGGACCAGGACGTCTTGCCGAACCGGCGCGGATCGCCGAGGAGGTGGTGCGGCTACTCACCGTGCGTCATGATCTGGACGGCGAGACCGTGTTGCTCACGGCCGGGCCGACGCAAGAGGCCCCCGAACCGGTCCCCCACCTTACGAACCCCTCCAGCGGCAAGATGGGCTACGCGCTGGCCGATGCCGCGGCACGTCGCGGGGCGCGCGTGATTCTTGTTTCGGGACCGGTGAGCCTGCAGCCGCCCGCGGGCGTGGAGTTGATTCGGGTGCGCACAGCCGTCGAGATGCGGGACGCCGTGATGAGCCACCTGGAGCCCGCGACGATCGTGATCAAGTCCGCCGCCGTGGCCGATTATCACGTGCGCGAAGTGCCCACGCAGAAAACCAAGAAGACGGCGGCGCGTTGGACCATCGATCTCGACCCGACGCCCGACATTCTGGCTGAGGTCGGGCGCAATAAGGGCGACCGGCTTCTGGTGGGATTTGCCGCCGAGACACAGAACCTGGTGGCCGAAGGGCGGCGGAAGCTGGAAACGAAGAATTGCGACATGGTGGTGGCGAACCTGGTGAGTAAAGAGGGCACGGGGTTTGAGTCCGATCAGAACGAAGTGGTGCTCGTGATGAGCACGGGTGAGAATGTGGCGTTGCCGAAGGATGCCAAACGCGTGCTGGCAGACGGCATACTGGATCACGTCTTGAAATTGCGGCTTGCGCTCCACAACTCCCGATGAGCGAACACGACGAGTTGCGCCGCACGTTGGAGTTCTATCGCGACCTGGGTATACGCGAATTGCGCCTGGAGACGATCGCAGGGGAGGCCGCCGCCGTTCCCGCGCCCGTTCTGGCGGCACCGCCGCCGGAGGTTGTGCCCGTGGCACCGCCGCCGGAGGTTGTGCCCGTAGCACCGCAGCAGCAGCCGCCGCCCGTTGCGCCACGGCAGGTTGAACCGCCGCCACCGGTTGCCGCTGCCGCCGCGGCGCCACCACCTTTACTTTCCATGGCCCCTGACAACGACTCCCTGCCGCGCATCCTGGAAGAGATTGGCGACTGCACGCGCTGCAAGCTGCATCGAGGGCGAACGAAGCTCGTGTTCGGGTCGGGAGATCCGGGAGCGAAACTGGTGTTTGTGGGTGAAGGTCCGGGCGCCGATGAAGACGCGCAGGGTTTGCCGTTCGTGGGGCGTGCGGGCCAGCTTCTGACGCAGCTGATTGAGGGCACGGCTTCGAAGGAAGGCATACCGATCAAGCGGCCCGACGTCTATATCTGCAACGTCGTGAAGTGCCGCCCGCCGGAGAACCGCACGCCGGAGCCGGACGAGATGCAGATCTGCGGGCAGTTCCTTTTTCGCCAGTTGATGACCATTCAACCGAAGGCCGTTTGCGCGCTGGGTTCGACGGCGGCCAAGGCGCTGCTCGGCACCAAGGAAGGCGTAACGAAGCTGCGCGGACGCTGGCACAAATGGAACGGGTAGCCGCTGATGGTGGCGTATCACCCGTCCTATCTGCTGCGCGCTTATAACGTAGCGGCCAAGCGCGAGGCGTGGGAAGACCTGAAGCAGGTGCTGCCCTTTGTCTATGACTGAGCCGGCCTTCCCCAACTTTTTCGGCAACGCCGCGGCGG
>CAYUZM010000607.1:0-4400 GCA_964449665.1 uncultured Solibacteraceae bacterium | reverse complement strand
GCGCAGCCGGAGGTTGTCGTGGGTGACCCGGCGGCTGCGGGTGAGCAGGCCGAAGCCGCCACCGAGCGCACTCGCTTCGACGTCTCCGCCACGGCCGCCGCCGCCTTCCTCACCATCCTCGCCGCCGAGGAAACCGTGAAGGCCGCCGACGCCGGCGTCGAGCGCGCCAAGGTCATCGATGAGATCGTCGCCGCGCTCGTCAAAGCGGAACTCCGCGCCGGGGCCGATAGCGCCCGCGCCCGCGCCGAACTTGCCGCCGCCGACACCCAACGCATCCAGGCCCGCCAAGCCCTCGCCCTCGCTCGCGCCTCGCTCGCTGAACTCACCGGCGCGCCCGTCGAATCCATCACCGCGGGCAAACTCCTCAACGAGCCTCCGCCTGCGCCCGCCCCCGAAACCGCGCCCGCCAAACACCCCGCCCTCCTCGAACAAACCGCCGCCATCGACGCCGTCCGCGCACGCCAAAAAGTCCTCGACCGCAGCATCTTCCCCAAGTTCAACGTCGAGTCCGCCACCTACGCCCGCGGCACCGGAGCTAACCCCGACTTCACCACCCAAGGCGGCGCGAACGGCCTCGCGCCTAACTTTTATAACTGGGGACTCGGCTTCTCCCTCAACTTCGGCCTCACCGATTGGGCCACGCTCAAACCCCGCCGCGAAATCGAAAACGCCCACGAGCGCGCCGAACAAGCCCGCCTCGAACAGATCCAAACCGGCCTCGCCGCGCGCCTCGCCAAAGCCCGCGCCCTCATCGACGGCGCCCGCCAGGTGGCCGCCGTCACTCCCGTCGCCCTCGAAGCCGCGCGCGCCTCCGAAACGCAAGCCACCGCCCGCTACCGCGCCGGACTCGGCACTCTCGTCGAAGTCTCCGAAGCACAGCGCATGAGAACCCAGGCCGAAATCGATGCCTCGCTCGCTCGCCTCGCTGTCTGGCGCGGCATGTTGGAGGCCGCCATCGCTTCGGGCTCGATTGATGAATTTATCCAACAGGCGAAGGGGAACTAAACGATGCGCCTCGTCCGCGCGGCTCTCTGCCGTCCCATTGCCATGCTAGTCGGCGTGCTCGCCCTCGTGCTGGTGTCGATGCTCGCCATCCAGCGCATGAAGTTCGACATCTTCCCGCAGGTCGGCTCGCCCACCATCTATGTCGCCCAACCCTTCGGCGGCATGGATCCTTCGCAGATGGAAGGCTACCTCACTTACTACTACGAGTATCACTTCCTCTACATCACCGGAATCGAACACGTCGAGTCGAAATCGATTCAGGGCGCCGCGCTGATGAAGCTCGTCTTCCACGAAGGCACCGACATGAACCAGGCCATGTCCGAAGTCGTCGGTTACGTCAACCGTTCCCGCGCCTTCATGCCCCCCGGCGCAGTGCCGCCCTTCATCACGCGCTTCGACGCGGGCACGCTCGCCGTCGGACAATTAGTCTTCTCCTCCACCACGCGCACCGTCGCCGAGATGCAGGACTTCGCCATCAACCGCGTCCGTCCCCTTTTCGCTACCCTCCCCGGCGTCTCCGCCCCCCCGCCTTTCGGCGGCAGCCAGCGCACCATCGTCGTGCGCCTCAATCCTGACCGCCTCCGCTCCTACCGTGTCTCCCCCGAAGAGGCCATCACCGCAGTCAACAAGGCCTCCGCCGTCTATCCCTCTGGCGTCATCCGCACCGGTGACCTCGCCCGTATCGCCCACACCAACTCCGCCATCGGCGGCGACCTCACCGAACTCTCGAACGCGCCCGTCCGCACCGGCAACGGACCTACCATCTACATCCGCGACATCGCCGCTGTCGAAAGCGGCTCCGACATCCTCACCGCCTACGCCCACGTCAACGGCAAGCGCACCGTCTACATCATGGTGACCAAGCGCTCCGATGCCTCCACGCTCGACGTCATCAACGAAGTGAAAGCCTCGCTGCCCAAGTTCAAGGCCGTCGTCCCGGAAGACGTCGACGTGCGCCTCGAATTCGATCAATCCGGCTTCGTCACGCGCGCCCTCAACGGTCTCCTCCAGGAAGGCATCATGGGCGCGGCGCTCACCGGCCTCATGGTGCTCCTCTTCCTGCGCGACTGGCGCAGCATGATTATCGTCCTGCTCACCATCCCCTTCGCGCTCCTTGGCTCTGTCGTTGGCCTCTACATCACTGGCCACACCATCAACATCATGACCCTTGCCGGCCTCGCTCTCGCCGTCGGCGTCCTGGTCGATGAAGCCACCGTCGAAATCGAAAACATCCACACCCACATGGCCACCGGCCTGCCGCGCGCCCGCGCCGTGCTCGAAGCCTGCCGCAAAACCGCGCTCCCCCGCCTGCTCGCCATGCTCTGCATCCTGAGCGTCTTCGTGCCCAGCCTCTTCATGGCGGGCATCGGCCGCCAGCTTTTCGTCCCCATGTCGCTCGCCGTCGGCTTCGCGATGGTCTCTTCGTACCTGCCCCCCTCGACACTCCTCCCCGTCCTCGCCACCTGGCTCATGCGCCAGGTCAGCGCCCACGACGACGAAAGCGTCCTCCGCACCGCCTACCGCCGCTACGTCGAACTGATCGTCCGCATGCGCTGGCTCGTCGCGGGCGGCTACCTCGCCGGAGCCGCGCTCCTCTTGCTCACCATCACCCCGCGCCTCGGCCTCGAACTCTTCCCCAACGTCGACTCCGGCCAGTTCCAACTCCGCATGCGCGCCCCCACCGGCACCCGAGTCGAACGTACCGAAGAGGACGCCCTCAAGATGCTCGACATCGTGAAACGCACAGTCGGGCCCGATAACGTCGAAATCTCCACGGCCTTCACTGGAGTCCAACCCTCCAGCTACCCCGTCAACCTCATCCAGCTCTGGACCAGCGGCCCCCACGAATCCGTCATGCGCGTGCAACTCAAACCCGGTGCACGCGGAGCCGCCTCCCCACCCAGCGCGAGCACTCCACCCAGCGCCAACTCGCCACGCGGCCCCAACTCCCCGCGCGGCGAAGCCCTCCACGAAGCCCTCCGCGCCGCCTTCGCCCGCGAAATGCCCACGCACCAGTTCTCCTTCGAAGCCGCCGACCTCGTCAGTCAGGTCATGAGTTTCGGATCGCCCACTCCGATTGAAGTTGCCATCCAAGGCCCCGCCCTCCCCGCCAACCGCGCCCACGCCGCCAAAGTCCACGCCGAACTGGCCAAAATCCCCGCCCTGCGCGACCTCCAAATGGCCCAGCCCCTCGACTACCCCACCCTCGACATCACAGTCGATCGCGACCGCGCCGGCCAATACGGCCTCACCGCCTCCAACGTCGCCCACTCGCTCGTCACCGCCACATCGTCCTCCCGCTTCACAGACGCCAACTACTGGCGCGACCCCGCCTCCGGCAACGCCTTCCAGATTCAAGTCGAAATCCCCCAGCACCGCATCCAATCGATGGACGACGTCCGCGACCTCCCCGTCATGCCCAACTCCTCTGACCGCCCCCTCCTCGGCGACGTCGCATCGCTCAAGTACGGCACCACCTTCGGTCTCGTCGAGCGATATAACATGCAGCGCGTGGTCAGCTATACGGCCAACCTCCACGGCATATCCCTCGGCGAAGCCGCCAGCGACATCCAGGCCGCCATCGCCCGCGCCGGCGCACCCCCGCGCGGCGTCACCGTCGCCCTGCGCGGCCAAATCCCCCCGCTCGAAGAAACCCTCTCCGGTCTTCGCAAAGGCCTCTACCTCGCCATCGCCGTCGTCTTCCTCCTGCTCGCCGCGAACTTCCAAAGCTTCCGCCTCTCGCTCGCCGTGCTGCTCACCGCGCCCGCCGTCCTCTGCGGCGTCGTACTCTCGCTCTGGCTCACCTCGACCACCGTGAACATCCAATCCTTCATGGGAGCGATCATGGCGATCGGAATCTCCGTCGCCAACGCCATCCTGCTCGTCACCTTCTGTGAACTCTCGCGCCACGACGGCCTCGCCCCCGCCGAAGCCGCCGTCTCCGGAAGCACCGGCCGCCTCCGCGCCGTCCTGATGACCGCCATCGCCATGACCGCCGGCATGCTCCCCCTCGCCCTCGGCCGCAGCGAAGGCGGAGAGCAAATGACGCCCCTCGGCATCGCCGTCATCGGCGGCCTGCTCCTCGCCACCTTCGCAACCCTAACCGTCCTCCCCGCGCTCTACGCCATCCTCCAGTCCGGTGCCCACAAGCTCTCCCCCTCGCTCGATCCGGACGACCCCGAACAGGACGCTGGATGACCAACGGCTTCGACCACGTCTACCTCGAGACCCACAACTGGGGCGCCGCCGTGGCGTTCTGGCAGCGGCTCGGCTTCCAGCTGGAGTTCGACACGGGGCACGGGTCGGGCATGCTGCGCAACCCGGCCGGTGGGCCGACGATCTTCCTCGCGGAGCAGTCGATCGAGGACCCGCTCGCCACCGAGCTGTACCTCGGA
>CAYUZM010000606.1:0-4409 GCA_964449665.1 uncultured Solibacteraceae bacterium | reverse complement strand
CGCCCAGCATCGAAGGAAAGTACAGGTTGTTGGGAAACTCGCTCTGAAACGTCACCACGCGGTCGCCCGGCTTCCAATCCACGCCGCCCAGCAGCAGCGACAACCCCGTGGCGGCGTGCGGAATAAACGCAATGTCCGCCGCTTCGCAACCCACCAGCTGCGCAATTGCGCGCCGGATCTCGTCGGCATCGTCGAACCACTCCAGAAAGTCCCAGCACGCAAGCTCGTCGCGATGCGCAAAGTGACGCTCCACCGCCGCCACCGCGCACTTCGGCAACTGCCCGAACGTGGCCGTGTTCAGAAACGTCCACTCGCGCAGCGCGGGAAATTCGTCCCGAATCGCCGCCCAGTCAATCGCCATTGGTTTTGTCCCGCGCGCTACGCCTTCAACTTCGGCATGGCGTCTTGCACCATCACGGCCACCATCGCCGCCGCCTCTTCCACCGTCGCTTCGGTCATCGTCTTCGACGCCCGCACGACGATCTCCACCTTGCCTTCGCTCAGCTTCTTGCCCACCGTGATGCGAAACGGAATGCCCACCAGTTCGGCGTCTTTGAACTTCACGCCCGGCCGCTCATCGCGATCGTCGAGCACCGCGTCCAGCCCCAGTGCCTTGCACTCGTTGTAGAGCCTTTGTGCGGTTTTGCGCTGCCCTTCGTCCGCCAGGTTCACTGGCGTCACCACCACCGTGAACGGCGCAATCGACACCGGCATCACAATGCCGTCCTTGTCGTGAAACAGCTCAATGGCCCCGCACAAAATCCGCTCCACGCCAATGCCATAGCTGCCCATGATCGGCGTGAACTCCTTGCCGTCCTCGCCCAACACGCGCAACCCCATCGACTGCGAATACTTGTACCCCAGCTTGAAGATGTGGCCCACTTCCATGGCCTTCTCAACCCGCAGCGCCTCGCCCGTGCCCACGCACGTATCGCCCACGTTCACCTGGCGAATATCGGCCCACTCCGGCGTGAAGTCCTCGTCCGGAGTGACATTGCGCAGATGATAGTCGTCCTTGTTCGCGCCGCAGATCATGTTCTTGCGGCCCTTCAATGCGGCATCGGCGACAATCCGCATCTTCGCCTTGCCTCCGGCCGGATTCACGCCCACCGGCCCCAGCGAACCCGCGTCCGCCCCCAAGGCCTCGCGCATCTCTTCCGGATGCGCCGGGCGCACCTCTTGCGCGCCCACCAGCGAGGCGAACTTCGTCTCGCTCAACGAATGGTCACCGCGCAGCACCGCCATCACGAGCTTCCCATCGGCGGCCATGATGAGACTTTTCATCTGCGACGTCTCGGGCAGCTTCGTGAACGCGCTCACCTCGGCAATCGACTTCTGCCCTGGCGTGTGAAACTCCTCGGGCGCCAGATCGCCTTCCGGATCGGCTACCGTGGGCGCCACAGGCACGCTCACGGCCTTCTCCATGTTCGCGGCATATTTCGAAGCAGGCGCGTGAACCACCAGGTCCTCACCCGCGTCCGTCACCACCATAAACTCGTTCGACTGCGACCCGCCCATCGACCCCGAATCGGCCTGCACGTCGAAATAGGTGATTCCGCAGCGGTCGAAAATCCGGCAATACGCCGCATGGTGCGCGTCAAACGACCGGTCCAGCCCCGCCGCGTCCACGTCGAACGAGTAGCTGTCCTTCATCGTGAACTGCCGCGTGCGCAGCAACCCGCTCTTCGGCCTCGGTTCGTCGCGGAACTTCGTCTGAATCTGATACCAGATTTGCGGCAGTTGCTTGTAGCTGCGCAGTTCGCCCCGCGCCACCACCGTCATGATCTCCTCGTGCGTCATGCCTAGGCACAGCGGACGCCCGAAGCGGTCCTTCAGCCGGAACATGTTGTCGCCCATCACGTCCCAGCGGCCCGACTCCTGCCACACCTCGGCCGGATGCAACGCCGGCAGGAAGAACTCCTGCGCCCCCATCGCGTCCATCTCTTCGCGAATGATCGCCGTGATTTTCAGCATCGAACGCTGCGCGAGAAACAGATAGCTGTACAACCCGGCTGACAGTTGCCGCACGTACCCGCCGCGCACCATCAAACGGTGGCTGGCGACCTCGGCGTCGGCGGGGTCTTCTCGCAACGTGGGGATAAAGAGCTGGCTCCAGGGCATAAATTTTCCAGGGAAGGCCTCTTTCTTGCATGTTAAAATCAGGGTCTATCCCCATGAAAATCGCCATCGCCGCCGATCACGCGGGCTTCCTGCTGAAGGAAAAGCTGCGCGACTATCTGAAGGCAGAGGGCCACGACGTGACCGACTTCGGCACCACGTCCACGGACTCCACCGATTACCCGGATTGGGCCGCCAAAGTGGCCCGCCAGGTCGCCTCGGGCGAAGCCGAGCGCGGCGTGCTCGTTTGCTCCTCCGGCGTGGGAATGTCCATCGCCGCCAACAAAATTCACGGCGTCCGCGCCGCCCTCGGCACCCACGCCGAAGAGGTCACCCTCGTCCGCGCTCACAACGACGCTAACGTCCTCACCCTCGGCGCCAAGTTCACCGAAGAGCCCGAAGCCAAACAACTGCTCGACGTCTTCCTTGCCACGCCCTTCGATGGCGGCCGCCACGCCCGCCGCGTCGGCAAGATCACGCAGCTCGAAAGCGAATCCTAAACCATGCCTAGCACCAACTCCCAAGAACAGAAGCGGATGGCCCGGTCCCTCGCGCAGGTCGACCCCGCCGTCTACGACGCCATCCAAAAGGAACTCGACCGCCAGAACACGCGCCTCGAACTGATCGCCAGCGAAAACTTCACCTCCGAGGCCGTCCTCGAAGCCACTTCCAGCGTCTTCACCAACAAGTACGCGGAAGGCTACCCCGGCAAACGGTACTACGGCGGCTGCGAATTCGCCGACATCGTCGAAAACCTCGCCCGCGACCGCGCCAAACAGCTCTTCAAGGCCGAACACGCCAACGTCCAGCCCCACTCCGGCTCCCAGGCCAACGCCGCCGCCTACTCGGCCGTCCTCAACCCCGGCGACACCATCCTCGGCATGGATCTCGCCCACGGCGGCCACCTTACCCACGGCCACAAACTCAACTTCTCCGGCAAGCTCTACAACATCGTCGGTTACGGCGTCCGCCCCGACGACCACCGCATCGACTACGACAAGCTCGCCGAACTGGCCGCGCAAGCCAAACCCAAACTGATCGTCGCCGGCGGCAGCGCCTACCCGCGCGTGATCGACTTCGCCCGCTTCCGCCAGATCGCCGATTCCGTCGGCCCCCTGTTCATGGTCGACATGGCCCATTTCTCCGGCCTCGTCGCCGGCGGCGTCCACCCCAACCCCTGTGAATACGCCGACATCGTCACCACTACCACGCACAAGACCCTCCGCGGCCCGCGCTCCGGCCTCATCCTCTGCCGCGAATCTCTCGCCGCCGCCATCGACAAGAACGTCTTCCCCGGCCACCAGGGCGGCCCGCTCGTCCACGTCGTCGCCGCCAAGGCCGTCTGCTTCCTCGAAGCCCTGCAGCCCGAGTTCGCCGAATACCAGCGCCGCGTGAAAGCCAACGCCGCCGCGCTCGCCGAAGGCATGATCGAGGCAGGCTTCAAGGTTGTCTCCGGCGGCACCGACACGCACCTGCTTCTGGTCGACGTCTTCTCCCAGGGAGTCCGCGGCAAAGAGGCTGAACACTCGCTCGACCGCGCCTACATCACCGCCAATAAGAACGCCATCCCCTTCGACACCAACCCGCCCATGAACCCCAGCGGCATCCGCCTGGGCACCCCGGCCATCACCACCCGCGGTTTCGACCCCGCCGAAATGAAGGAAGTGGCCGCCCTCATCGCCGAAGGGCGCACGGCCATCCCGCAAGGCGAAGAGAAGTTCGCCGCCGCCGAAGCCTCCGTGCGCCGCAAAGTCGGCGCCCTCACGGACCGCTTCCCGCTCTACTCCTGGAAGTTCGCCGCCACGCCCGCCTAATCATGACCGTACGCCATTCCGGGGGGCCACCAGTTGCGCATCGTTCTTGACGCCCGGCACCTCCGCGACTTCGGCATCGGCACCTACATCCGGAACCTCGTCCACACGCTCGCCCACATCGAGCGCCAGGACGAGTTCTTCCTGGTATGCTCCACCACCAACGAGGCCGATTTCGCCGGCCTCCCGGCCAACTTTCACGTCGTCCCCTACACCGGCAGCGACCGCGCTCTGCGCGACAACGTCGCCTTCCCCCTCTTCCTCAAGCGCTTCAAGGCCGACCTCTATCACATCCCACTCAACCGTGTCCCCCTGTGGATGCTGCGGCCTTACGTCGTCACCATCCACGACATGAGCCGCCACCTCTATTCCACCGCCTCCCGCGCCGTCACCCAGATCAGCCTCTGGAAAAGCCGCCGCGGCCTGCTCCGCGCCGCCCGCGTCATCACGGTCTCCACCGTCACCCGCCGCGATGTCGAA
>CAYUZM010000605.1:0-4419 GCA_964449665.1 uncultured Solibacteraceae bacterium | reverse complement strand
GTCGATGGGGGCGTGAACGGCGCGGGATGGCTTACGCGGTTTAGCTCCACGGTTTCGATGTGGTGGGACAGGTGGATCATCGACGGCGCGGTGCGCTTGGCTGCATTGCTCACGCAAATTCTTTCCTTCCCCATGCGCCTTGTGCAAACCGGACAGGTTCAGGCGTATGCCCTCGTGTTCGTCCTGGGCGTCGCGCTGTTCCTCGGGTGGAGGTGGCTCGAATGAGTCCGCTGAGCCTTGCGATCTGGACCCCGCTCGCCTGCCTTCTCGTGCTGCTTGCGTTACCCGCGAGTCAGAAGACAGCCATCAAAATTTGGGCCAACGTCTCCGCGCTGCTTGGACTGGCCGCCATGCTGCCTCTTCTGCTCGGCGCCGACAAAACCAATGGCGGAATGCAGTTCGTCGAGCGAGCGGAATGGATCCCCTCGTTGGGCATTCAATACTATGTCGGCATCGATGGCATCAGCCTGCTTTTGATGGCGCTGACGGCGGTGACGGGCGTAGTGGCCACGCTCTCCAGTTGGAATGCCGTTGACGACCGCGTGAAGCAGTATTACGCGATGCTCCTGCTGCTGCAAACGGGCATGTTGGGCGTGTTCGCGTCGCTCGACTTCATCCTCTTCTACGTGTTTTGGGAACTCGTGCTGGTGCCGATGTATTTCCTGATCGGCGTCTGGGGCGGGCCGCGGAAGCTCTACGCGGCGATCAAGTTCTTCCTTTACACCCTGGCCGGCAGCGTACTCATGCTGCTCGGCATTCTGACGCTCTACTTCCATCACTGGACGCAGTTCGGTACGCCGACGTTTGAGATCGACGCGTTGCTCCGGCTGACGATGCCGTTCTGGATGCAACAGTGGGTCTTCTGGTCGCTGTTCATCGGATTCGCGATCAAAGTCCCGATGTTCCCCTTCCACACCTGGCTGCCCGATGCCCACACGGAAGCGCCCACCGCGGGTTCGGTGATTCTGGCGGCCGTGCTCCTGAAGATGGGCACCTACGGTTTTCTGCGGTTCTCGCTGCCGCTGCTGCCGCAGGCTTCGGCGGATCGAGCCATCGTCCAAGTACTTGTGGCGCTGTCGCTGATCGGAATTCTTTACGGCGCTCTGGTGTGCCTGATGCAGCAGGACTGGAAACGCCTGGTCGCGTACTCTTCGGTGAGCCACCTTGGCTTCTGCACGCTCGGCATCTTTTCGCTCAATCCGAACGGCATCGCGGGCAGCGTGATTCAGCAGTTGAATCACGGCATCTCCACGGGCATGCTCTTCCTCATCGTCGGCGTTGTCTACGAACGCCGCCACACACGCGAGATCGGCGAATATGGCGGACTTGCGCACAAGATGCCGCTGTTTGCCACCGTGTTTGCATTTGCAATGCTAAGCTCTGCGGGCTTGCCACTGCTGAATGGATTCGTAGGTGAGTTCACCATTCTGCAGGGCGCCTTTGAGGCGAACCGCGTGTGGGCTGCGTTCGCCGTCCCAGGTGTTGTGCTCGGCGCGGCCTACCTGCTCTGGCTCTATCAACGGACGGTGCTGGGCGAACTCACTAACCCGAAGAACGCCGCGCTCCCCGATTTGAGCCTGCGCGAACTTGCCGTCTTCGCGCCGTTCATCGTGTGGGCGCTCTGGATCGGCCTCTATCCGAAACCGCACTTCGAACTGATCGAGCGCCCCGTGGCGCGGATTGTCGAGCGCGTGAAGCCAGGGTACTTCCAGGAACGGCAACCAGTTCCCATCCTGGCTGGCACGCCCGGCGCGGCCGATGCGGGGAGGGCGCGGTGAATCAGTTCTACACACCCACGGACCACTTCGCGGTGTTGCCGGCGCTCTTGCTTGCCTTGTTTGGCTGCGCCATTCTCCTGCTGGACTTCTTTGTGCTTCCCCAGCCGCGCCAAAAGCGGTGGCTTATCGTCTTCACCGTGCTCGGCGAGATCTTCGCGAGCGCGGCGCTCTTTCGCCAATACCGTTTTTTGGAGGAACAGTCCATTCCCGCGCTACGGGCCTTCTCCGACGGGCTGATCGTGGACGGGTTTTCGATCTTCTTCAATGCGATGTTCGTGGCTGCGGCGGCATTGGTGGCCATCGTTTCTTACCGCTACCTCGAAGTGGAGGGCGAACACCACGGCGAATTCTACGGCCTCGTGCTGATGGCGCAGGCGGGCATGTTCTTTCTCGCGTCGGGCACGGAGCTGGTCACCATCTTCATCGGGCTTGAGTTGATGGCCGTAACGTTCTACGTGCTGGTAGGGTTTCTACGTTCGGACCGCCGTTCCAATGAAGCCGCAATGAAGTATCTGCTCCTCGGCGCGTTCTCGAGCGGCTTCCTCGCCTATGGCTTCTCGCTCCTTTATGCGCTTTCCGGATCAACCCGCCTCACCAAGATCGCCTCCGAGTTGTCACAGCGCCCGGTGAGCGATCCACTGCTGCTACTGGCCATCGTTACAACGTCGGTCGGGCTCTTCTTCAAAGTCGGCGCGGCACCGTTCCACATGTGGGCGCCCGATGCGTACGAAGGCGCGCCCACGCCCGTGACGGCATATCTTTCCGTCGCATCCAAGGCGGCCTCGGTTGCCCTGCTGGTGCGGGTGCTGATGGGTACGCTCGGCGCGCATCGCGCGACCTGGGAACCGCTACTTGCCGTCGCCGCCGTCCTCAGCCTCACCATCGGCAACTTCTCGGCGCTGAGTCAGACCAACCTGAAGCGCCTGCTCGCGTTCAGTTCCATCTCGCATGCCGGATACGTGATGCTGGGTCTGATCGCCGGCAATCGCACGGGACTCACGGGCATCTCGGTCTACCTGCTCACCTACACGTTCATGAACATCGGCGCTTTCCTCGTTTTGATCGCGCTGCGGCGTGACGGTTTGGCGGGTGACGATATCGACGATCTGAACGGGTTGATGCACCGCTCGCCGGTGCACGCGTTGTTGATGGTGCTGTTCCTGCTCTCGCTGGCCGGAATTCCTCCCACCGCGGGCTTCATCGCCAAGTACTACATCTTCCTCTCGCTCGTGGAAACGGGCCACTATACGCTTGCGATTGCCGCCGCGCTCTACGTCGCGGTGTCCATCTATTACTACTTCAGGATTGTGCGAACGATGTTCGTGGACGAACCGGGACATCTGCTCCCCATCGCTCCTGGTTGGGGCATGCGAATCGGGTTTTTGGTCACCGCGGCGGCCACACTGGCCATCGGACTTTACCCCGAGCCCATCGTACGATTCGCCGGCACGTCGCTCTTAAGGTAAGCACCCATGGACCTGTTGAACTCAATCTTCGCCCATCCCTGGTTCACGCCGCTGGTGCTCACCGCCGTCATCATCGGTGTTTTTCCACTGCTGGCCGGATACATCGTGCTGGTCGAACGGAAGGTCCTGGCCGACATGCAGGTGCGGTTGGGCCCTATGCGCACCGGGCCGCACGGTTTGTTGCAGCCGATTGCCGACGCCGTCAAACTGCTGCTGAAGGAAGACATCATTCCCTCGGAATCGGACAAGGCGCTGTTCTGGATCGCGCCGGTCATCTCTACGTTCACGGCCCTCACCGCCTTCTGCGTGATCCCCTTCTCCAGCGGACTTTTTGTCGCCGACGTCAACGTGGGTTTGCTGGTCATTTCCGCCGTCTCCTCGGTCGGCATTCTCGGTATCGTGCTGGGTGGGTGGTCCTCCAACAGCCACTATTCCCTCCTGGGCGCCCTCCGTAGCGCTGCGCAACTGGTGAGCTATGAGGTCGCGCTATCACTTGCGCTGCTATCGGGCGTGATGGCGGCCGGCACACTCAGCATGACCGGCATCGTTCGTGCCCAGCAGGAGCGGGGCATCTGGTTCGTCTTCGACAATTTCGGCCTGATGATCATCCCGTTCGTCGTCTATGTGATTTCCGCCGTGGCCGAGACCAACCGCGCGCCATTTGACCTGCCCGAGGCGGAATCGGAACTGGTCGCCGGCTTTCACACCGAGTACAGCGGGTTCCGCTGGGCTCTTTACTTCCTGGCTGAGTACGCCAATATCTTCGTTGTGTCGTCGGTTGCGGTGACACTATTCCTTGGTGGTTGGCTGCGGCCGTTTTCCAGCGTTGCGTGGTTGGAGGTACCGTTCAACTACGGTTTCCCGTTCCTGTTGTTGCTTCTGACTGGACTCGGGAGCCTGCATCTGGCGCGTAAATTGACTTGGCGTCCACACGCGGTCGGAATGGCGGCAGTAGGCGTGCTGGTCCTGGCGCTGGCCGCGTTGGTGCTCGTGCCCGCCGTGAACCGGGCAATCGCCTCACCGTTCTGGTTTCTAACCAAGGTGGGCGCCTTCGTGTACATGATGATCTGGTTCCGCGGCACGTTCCCTCGATTCCGCTACGACCAGCTCATGAACATCGGTTGGAAAATCATGATCCCGGTCGCACTGGGATCGATTCTCCTGAATGCGATTGT
>CAYUZM010000604.1:0-4421 GCA_964449665.1 uncultured Solibacteraceae bacterium | reverse complement strand
GAAATGCAACGAATGCGGCGTCCCTAAGATGAATCACTACTTGATCGGAACGCATCTGTTCAAAGCGTCCGGAGAACACTACTATGACAAGTAAAAAGCGACAGAACGATTTTTGGGAATGCTCGAAGTGTGGCGGTACGCATACGACTTTCCCGTATCAATGCCCGAAGGTGAAGCAATGGAACAATCTGAGAAGCTGGTGTGGGATGCCGACGAATAGCAAGCGGTTTTATGAGGTGCGGTATGGGTGATTGGATTTGTGGCGGTGGCCATTACAAGCAGGGTTCGGAATGGACCAAAGCAGAGATAGACGAACACATCAAAGCCGCGATTGATGGTTCCTGCATGGCATGTTACCTCGGGACGCCGTTCCGCTGCTCGAATCCCTTGCAGCCCCAGCGTGTTGTGAAGAAGTACTATTCCTGCAACGTGCTGTCCGGCCAGTTCTGCTCCAAGCATCAAGTCAGGCATAAGGTCGTCTATGACGAAGAATCGTGGCAGGTGGCAGCATGACATCCACGCTACAGAACGAGGTAGCCTATGCAAGATAAGCAGACGAGGAAGTTCACGTTGGAATGCGGCGTAATCGAGCAGCACATCGTCGCTGGCGAATGGCTTGCCGCGCAGCACCGAACGCAGAACCTTCTTGAACTGCTAAGAAAGAAAACAGGTAAGACCCTCGTTCGTTCACGAGGCGGGGGCGACTATGAATAGAATGAACCTGTTTGAGTGTTCAGGCTGCTCTTTCGTCACGGTTGAGCACAAGAGAGGGATCATTGCAAAGCACAGCGAGTGAACATCGTTAATTGGTGGCGCATCGAGCTACCAATCTATTTCTGAGTAAGTGGTTTGCCACGGTGTAGTCGATTTGCAGATATGACGGAATGGCGCATCCGGGTCATCGAAGCCAGTATAGAAAGGGCGTCTCGATATACGCAGTCGATCATAGAACCCCTCTGCATCTACTAATTCAATTGGGTATCCGCCCTGCGCGTATCCGTCGGCGGTTCTTTTTGCCCCCCTTGTGAATTCGGATGTTGTCACGAAAACACCGCTCGTAAGATTGTTGAGGAGCAATGCGCCGTTCAAGCTCCGAATCTGCTCCGCCCCAACTTTTCGGCGAGTTCTCTTAACTTGAATACCAACTATATCATTGTTGTTGCCATCTAAAATCACCACGTCGATTCCCCGATCATACGAGTACGACGTGACACGAACGCTGTAGCCGAAATCGGAGAAGACGCCTGCGACGATATCCTCAAATCGCTTTGGATGTACTTCAAACCGCTTGTTGTAGCAAACGGTGAGATAGTTCGATAGTTCTACTGTTGGGATCGACACATCGCTGACATCCAGGTTGCGTAGTATGCCTGTACACTGTTCCTCATAGCGAGTGGCATAACAGTCGTGACTGAAGCCAGAATAACGTGTCATGCACCACCACCCACATGTAGGGCAAGCATCTAATGACCGCCAATCGGCTTCATTCTCTGGCCAATCAGGGTCATTCTCTCTGTCTACGGTTTGGACATTGCGCACGGCTACGTGACAGAACGGGCACAACATTCGCCCGCTGTCATAGATGAGAGGTGGAATGCTAGTTGTGACCCATCCATAATTCCAGATTGACATTGCCCTAATTCTACACCTTTTTGATGACAACTAGAGCGGCTGCTCAATGCTCGTGCGCAATGACGCAATGATTAAATACTCAAGCACGAATAGTGACTGTTGATGCCTATCGAGCGACCAGCGTTCACAACTACACGCACCGAAGAAGAACGTTCTCACGATGAGAGTGAAGTCGTCGGTCTTAAGCTTAACCGCGAGGAACGATCCGAGCTTGAAGCGGACAAAGAACTCTTAGACATTGGTGGGGACGGCCCGGCACTGAAGCTGCTGATCAGGATCGGTCGCAAAGTGCTACGCGACACTTTTTCGCTCGATGATTTGCGCTACCTCGTCAGTCAGAAACGCACGCGCTATGATGGCCGCAAAAAGCGACGATTCTGAAACGATCTCGCCGAAAGTTTAACTTTTATCTGGCTCAAGGTAGCACTTTCAGAACGCACCACCGTGACCATTCGGTAACGCTTTGGATTCCCTCATTCGTCGCTTCTTAAGTGGCGAAATCTTTATATAGGTGTGTTTCTTTGTGGGTTATGCAGTTGAGGTGAACCCACAATGAGAATGGATGAGCAAGAGCAAGCAGCACAGGAACTGGAGCGTATCGCCCGAAGGAACAGCGGACTCACAGGGGCGAGAGCATGAACGCCGAAAGGAATCCTCGATGCCGAGAAGCCCCTGATACTTGCTGGACTTGCAAATGTGGCAATCATCACAAAGTCCAAGATGGAGCAGAAAAGTGTTGCACTCGTACACCGTCAAAGGTCTGCGGTTGTAGGCATTGCGCCGAGGTCGAAACATGAACCTCATCTGCAAGTGTGGTCATAAGAAATCAATTCATAGCACACTCGACGCGCACAAATGCCTCATGGACGTAAATCCTGCAACTAATAGAGGTCGCTGCTTTTGTCGCTGCAAACAATACCAAATGGTGAGTGTATGAGAACTCAGGAGCTCATCGAAGCCTGTCACGAGTTAGCAGTTGAAGCCTTTGAGTGGACGAGACTTCAAAAGGAAGCACAAGCGAGAGGAGAGTATATCGAACCCGAAGAACTTCATAAGCTGACAGCGAAGGGCGCATGGGATAAGTACCTCAACGCCTATGGCGATAGAGGCATGATAAACCGCGAACTGTCTGAAGAAGAGGACTTCGGCGGTCAGTACGACAAGATGTGCAAAGAGGCGGGGTTTCAATGAATATCATCATTTACGACGAAGGGATGGAATGGGAAGAACATGCACGGTGGCGCGCAGAGTCTCAAGAACGGCTAGGACAACAGCTTGCAGTGATCCTCTACCGCATCAGAGAGCAACATATGCCGGGTGCAGGAACTTGGCTTAAGAACAAACGATGAGGCTGAACACGATGAGAGTCACTGGTGCAGATTTGGTTCGGGAAGAAGAACGAGCAATGTGGGAAGACATTGAGAGTGCCAGAGCTACCCCGCTCGGACAAATCATCGAGGCAATGAGAGTCAAGCACGAGATGCTAATCCTGACGACGCCCTACGGTTCAAGCACCATTCACAATCCTAAATGCAAGTACTGCACAGGGAGTGGTGGTGCATGATTTCGTACGCGACGAATGAGCGGCGCAAGCGAGCGCTCGTGCTGCTCCTGCGAGCACTCCAACAATCCAGAAAGAACAACAAACAATGAGGTTGAACATTGATGTTTCGGAACTGCCGAAGTGTCCGGACTGCACATTGCTGCTAGTTTCGACAATGCGGTGCTGGTTTTTACTGAGTGTTTTGGCGTTGGGAATATGCCTACGCAATCAAGTCAAACACGAGTTCGTTGATCTCTGGTCCTTCTGGCAGGGCGTATAGTGCTTCTCTGCGGTGACGCCGAATAGCGGAATGATGAATGGTTTCATCGACAGGCAGCGTCGCCAGTTTTGTTTCCGCTGCAGCGCTGAGCTCAGAGATCCGCCGGTGGATGGGATTCGCCGGGTCATAAGCGGGAATTGGTAAATCCCACACGTGTTTATGGATATGCCGTTCATCTTTACCATAGGACATCAACGGGCGCGCAAGCTCAGTTGTGATCGGGGCGTTCAGAATTCCGCAGAGAAAGTCCGCCTCTTCTTCTGAGTTCATTGGTGCCCAATAAAGACCGCTCGTAATGATGGCAGTCGCGTGTCGCAGCTTCGCGGCACAGATGTGCATTCCGGACGTGTTGTAGAGCACACGGAATGCTGGGATGGGCAGTTGTTTCGATAGTTTCGACTGAAAGTCGAGTTGTTCCATTAAGGACAGGCGTTCGCTGGAACGGTGCGCTTCCCACATTTGGGACGCTTGTGCCCACCACTGCTGGAGCCCTGGGTAAAGATCGATCGCATCCTGAGTTAACAACGATTGGTCGTTACAAGGCAAGAGCGCCGTGAGCGGTTCCCCAACCATGAACGGGAACACATTATCGCCGGTAAAGAACGGTCGAATGAACTGTCGCTCAACGATGCCTGAAAGCGTCGGTTGTTGCTTCCAGGGCTTTTTCTCATAGACACTACGTTGCGACTGAACGGTGACCCGACCTTGCGCCAATCCTAAAGGCGAGCTTTTCACCTCACTCACCACAAAGGCGAGATGAGGGGCAACGATGGCTCCTTGCGTGAAATACGCGTGGTACGGGGATGTAGTGACGGCACCATGCTGTCGAACGCGTCCAGGTGCCCGTTTGAGCCAACCAGCGGCTGACTTCCAAAGCGCGTTGATCACATCAAGTCTGCCAGTCCAAATCCCCCCCATTTCCGACATCCCTTCCGCGGAGAACCGTACTGCATCTTTCTTCTTGGG
>CAYUZM010000603.1:0-4423 GCA_964449665.1 uncultured Solibacteraceae bacterium | reverse complement strand
GCGCTGTTCGTGGTGGCCGAGGCGGGCGGAAACCGGTTTTGCCTGATGGTGGACGAGTTCATTGGGAAGCAGGAGGTCGTCATCAAGAGCCTGGGTGAGGGTATGAAGAACATTCCCGGCGTGGCCGGCGGCGCGATTCTGGGCGACGGGCGGGTGGGCCTGATTCTCGATCTGGACGGAGTCTATGGCGACCGGGCCCACGCTTAATTCGAGCGTGGCGCCGACCACGGCCGGCGGCGCGAGGCATGGCGCGGGGCATGGCGCGGGGCATGGCGCGGGCGTACCCGCGCGTCCGCCCATTGGGACGGCGAGCGAGGCGGCCAGCCGGGCGGCACTGCCGTTGCTGGGCGGGCGGCCTCCGTTGAGCAAGCAGGAGTTCGACGAGATCCGCAAGTTCATCTACGACCAGACGGGCATCGATCTGCACGCGGGCAAAGAGGACCTGGTGGCCGTGCGGCTGGGCAAGAAGCTGATGGCGGCGGGCCTGAAGAGCTATCAGGACTATTTCCGGATGGTGAAGGCCGACCGCAGCGGGAATCTGCTGACGGAGATGATCGACGCGCTGACGACGAACTTCACGGGGTTCATGCGCGAGCCGGTGCACTTTGAGTTTCTGAAGAAGACGATTCTGCCGGTGGTGGGGCAGAGGCCGCGGGTGGACATCTGGACGGCGGCCTGTTCGACGGGCGAGGAGCCGTATTCGATCGCGTTTGTGGCGCTGGAGACGCTGGGGGCCAAGGCCGGCACGCAGGTGCGCATTCTGGCGAGCGACATTTCGACCAAGGTGCTGGGGTTTGCCAAAGAGGGGCTCTATTCGCAGGAGCGCATTGCCGGCATTCCGCCCGACTGGCAGAAGAAGTACCTGGTCAAGGAGTCCAAGGGCAGCGAGTCGGCGTGGCGTATCCGGGGCGACGTGCGCAAGATGGTGGAATTTCATCGCATGAACCTGATGGAGCAGTTGCGGCATGGCCGCACGTGCCCGGTGATTTTCCTGCGCAACGTGATGATCTACTTCGACCGCGCGACGCAGGAGGCGCTGGTGAAGCGGCTGATCGCGCATCTGGAGCCGGGCGGCTATCTGCTGATTGGGCACAGCGAGAGTTTGACGGGCATGAACCTGGGACTGGACTATGTGGCGCCGGCCACCTACCGGAAGCCGGGCAAGCTGCGATGACGAGCGCAACGGGATGAACGGGAAGACGGGCGAGCGGGGGCAGAAGCGGGATGAAGAACGAGGATGGCAGACGATGGCGCAGCAGGTAGTGGGAATCGCCGATTGCAAGGTCAGCCGCGACACCGCCGATCAACTGGTGACGTACGCACTGGGGTCGTGTATCGCGGTGGTGCTGTACGATCCGGCCTCGAAAGTGGGAGGGATGCTGCACTACATGCTGCCCGAGAGCGGACTGGACAAGAAGAAAGCGGGCGAGACGCCCTACATGTTCGCCGATACGGGGGTGCCGCTGCTGTTCCAGCGCGTGTGCAGCCTGGGGGCGGAAAAGAAGAAGCTCATTGTGCGCATCGCGGGCGGGGCGCAGGTGATGGACTCCGGCGGCGTGTTCAACATCGGCAAGCGGAATCACCTGGCGGTGAAGAAGCTGTTGTGGAAGGAAGGCGTGCTGGTGCATGCGGAGAATGTGGGCGGGAACGTTTCGCGCACGGTGCGGATGGAAGTGAACGACGGCAAGATGCTGATTCGCGAGCCGGGCGTGCCGGAGTATGAAGTGCCGGCGCGAATCTCGCTGAAGCCGGAGCGGCCGGTTGCCGTTCCCGTGGGATAGGGAAAGGCAGAGGAAGGAACGCTATGGCATTCGTCGTATTGATCGTGGACGATTCACCCGCCATGCGCAGCTTCATCGGCCGCGTGCTCGATTTGTCGGGCATGGAGATTGGCACGCGACTGGAAGCGGGCCACGGCGCCGAGGCGCTGGAGATTCTAGGCAAGAGCTGGGTGGATGTGATTCTGACCGACATCAACATGCCGGTGATGAACGGCGAGGAGTTTTTGACCGAAGTGGCCTCGCGCGGAGACCTGAAGACGGTGCCCGTGGTGGTGGTCTCCACCGATTCCACCGGCAAGCGCGTGGAGCGCATGTTGTCGCTGGGAGCGAAGGGTTACGTGAAGAAGCCGTTTTCGCCGGAATCGTTGCGGGAAGAGCTGGAACGGGTACTGGAGGTATCGCATGGTGGAAACAACGGGTAGCGAGCTTGCGCCGGGCGCGATGCCGCCTGTCGAAGAGGCGGTGGACGCGGCGCGCCTGCGCGAGGAAGCGCACGTGGGGCAGTGCCTGCAGGAGGCGGCCGAAGAGGTTTTGGAGACCATGTTCTTCCTGACCGTAGAGGGCGAGGCGGCCTGGGACGACGTGCGCGAGAAACCGCACCACTATGCCGAGATGGACTTCCAGGGCGCGGCGGAGGGCCGGTTGGAACTGGCCGTGAGCGACGATCTGGCACCGGTGCTGGCCTCGGGGTTCTTTGGCAAGGACGAGTCGGAATTGGAGCCGTCGGAGATTTCGGCCGTGCTCTGCGAGCTGGCGAATATGCTGTGCGGCAGCGTGTTGAGCCGGCTGGAGAGCGGATCGCTGTTCCAGTTGGGGGCGCCGCAGGTGATGCAGACCGATCTGGAGACCGAGAGCCGGATCAGCGCCGGGCACCGGCGGGTGTTCGACTTGGGATGCGGCGATGTGAAGGTGTGTTTCTGGATGTGGCGGGAATCCGAGGCGACGCCCGAGCAATGACACCCGGCAAGAAAGTACGCGTGCTGATCGTGGACGATTCCGCGTTGGTGCGCAAGATCCTGACCGATGCGTTGTCGCAGGACGAGCACATTGAAGTGGCTGGTACGGCGCCGGATCCGATTGTGGCGCAGGAGCGGATCGCGCAACTGAAGCCGGACGTGCTGACGCTCGACCTGGAGATGCCGCGCATGGACGGGCTGACGTTTTTGCGCAAGCTGATGGCGACCAATCCGCTGCCGGTGGTGGTGATCAGCTCGCTTGTGAAGGCTTCGCAGGAGAACGCGATCGAAGCGCTGCGTTCGGGCGCGGTGGAGGTGCTGGCCAAGCCGAGCGGACCGTACTCGGTGGGCGACCTGGTGGACCACCTGTGCTTCAAGATCCGGGCGGCGGCGCAGGCGCGCGTGACGCGCAATGCCGCTGCCGGCGGAGCGACGCTGGCGGGCAGGGCGAGGCCGGTATTCGAGCAGGTGGCGCCGGCCGACGACCCTACTTTGCGCTATCCCGAGCATTCGCTGTTTGCGATCGGCGCCTCGACGGGAGGCACGGAGGCGATTCTCAACGTGTTGTCGCGGCTGCCGCGCAACTCGCCGGGAATCATCGTTACCCAGCACATTCCGGCCGGGTTCAGCCGGACGTTTTCCGAGCGGCTCAACGAGAACTGCGCGATGGAGGTGAAGGAAGCGGTGGACGGCGACACGGTGGGGCCGGGGCGCGCGCTGGTGGCACCGGGCGGGTTCCACATGCTGCTGCGGTGGGCCGGGAACGGGTATCGCGTGGTGGTGAAGGAAGGTCCGCCGGTTTGCTACCAAAGGCCGAGCGTGGATGTGATGTTTCAGTCCGTGGTGGGCGCGGCGCGGGGTCCGGTGATTGCGACGCTGCTGACCGGCATGGGCGCCGACGGCGCGCAGGGGATGGTGGCGCTGCGCAAGGCGGGCGCGCAGACGATTGCGCAGGATGAGCAGAGCTGCGTGGTGTTCGGCATGCCGAAGGAGGCGATCCGGTTGGGCGGGGCCGAGCAGGTGCTCTCGCTGTTGAAGATTCCGGGGGCGATGCTGGCGGCGTTGAAGCGCGCGCCGGTGCTGGCGCGGCGGTAGGGCGCGCGTACGGGACGCGTAGGGGACGAGGCGGGGCGGACGCTCAGGCGATCGCTTTACGGCGGGTGCGGATGGGAACGGGAAGTTTCATGCGCTTGCTCATCTCGCTGCGGCGTTCGGCCAGGCGGCGCATGTCGGGTTCGTAGATGCCGAGCGAAGTGGCCATGCGGTAGAGTTCCTTGGCCGCGGCGGTCACGGCGTGGGCGCTGACGCGGGGCCATTCGGCGCCGACGGATTCCACCTTACCTTTGCCGCGCGGAGCCTGGCGGGCGAGCATCAGGCGGATGGCCTCCTGCCCCTGGGTGCTGAGTTCGTTGGGCGTGGTGCAGAGGTCGAGCGTGAGCTTGCCTTGGCGGGCGGTCTTGGTGGGACGGAGCCAGACGAGTACAGGCACGCGCATCTTCATGCACCAGCGTCCCCAGGCGCGGCGGGCGGGATCGTCTTCGGCGCCGGCGGCGCGGAGAAAGCCGTCGCGGCGCGCGCCGGCCAGCAAGCGCTGATGTCGTTTGGAGAGGGTCATGCCGTCGTACCAGAGTGGTGGCGGGCGGCGCGGAAAATTCTCAGGGGGCGTGGTGCGGGGCGTGGGGCGGG
>CAYUZM010000602.1:0-4427 GCA_964449665.1 uncultured Solibacteraceae bacterium | reverse complement strand
CGCCGCATCCAACGAACCCGCCGCGCCGCCCACCCCGCAACCCACCCTCGGCGATGACACGCTCGAAATGATCTTTCTCTGCTGCCACCCGTCTCTGCCCCCAGACGCCCAACTCGCCCTCACCCTCCGCTCCGTCGCCGGCCTCTCCACCTCCGAAATCGCCCGCGCCTTCCTCGTCCCCGAACCCACCCTCGCCCAACGCATCGTTCGCGCCAAACGGACGATTCAGGACTCAAAACTCTCATTTGACGTTCCCTTCGACGCCCGCCTCGCCCCGCGCCTCTCCAACGTAGGCCGCGTGCTCTATCTCATGTTCAACGAAGGCTACTCGGCTACCTCCGGCGACCGCCTCCTCCGCGAGGACCTCTGCCACGAAGCCATCCGCTTAGTCACACTCCTTACCACCAACCCCGCCACCGATCGCCCCGCCGTCCACGCCCTGGCGGCTCTCTTCTATCTCCAAGCCGCCCGCCTCCCCGCCCGTATCGATGACGCAGGCGACCTACTCACCCTCGCCTCGCAAGACCGCTCGCTCTGGGACCCACGCCTTACCGCCGCCGGATTCCGCCACCTCGCCCAAGCCGCCGCCGGCGACGAACTCACCCCCTGGCACCTCGAAGCCGAAATCGCCTCCCTCCACGCCAGCGCCCCGTCGTTTGAAACCACCGATTGGCCCCGCATGGTCCAAACTTACAAACTACTTACCGCCCTCCAACCCTCCCCCATCGTGACGCTCTCTCAAGCCGTAGCCGTAAGCTACGCCGAATCCCCTCAAGCGGCGTTAACTCTACTCGAACCCCTCGCCAACGATCCCGCGCTCGCCCGCTACCACCTCTACCCCGCCATTCTCGCCGACCTCCAAGCCCGCCAAGGCAATCCCACAGCCGCCCGCTTGCACCTTGATCGCGCACTTGCCCTAGCCCCCACCACGCCCGAACGAAACTTACTAACCCGCCGCCGGGCGAAACTCGAATAACCAACCACGCTCTGTCCCACCCACCCCTCACCAACAAGCCCATACTGAAAGAAGGAGGCCCCATGCTCACCAACGCCTTCATCGGACACCCCACCGCCCCCACCACCGAAGACCTCGCCGCCACCCTAGGCCCCGACGCCCACTCGATCTGGAACAACCTCATCGCCGACCTCGAAGCCGGCAAGCTCGTCAACGCGAGCCTCTGGAAATCCTACTCGCCCAAAGCCGGCTGGGCCCTCCGGCTGCTCAAAGGGAAACGCGTAATCGTCTATCTCTCCCCCGCCACCAACGCCTTCATCGTGACGTTCCTCCTCGGCCCGCGAGCCATGGAAGCCGCCTACGCCGCTAAACTCCCCGCCCGCACCGTCAAACTCCTCCAGGAATCGAAACGCTACCCCGAAGGCGCCGCCGTCCGCATCGACGTCCACAAACCCGCCGACATCCGCGTCGTGCGAACCCTCGCCGCCATCAAACGGGCAAATTAGGATCTTAAACTCCTAATTGCAATCCCCGCCTCCGACATCTGTGTTCATCGGCGTCCATCGGCGGCTACAACACCTTCAACTCCACCGCCCCAACATTCTTCGCCACCTCATCCGCCCATCCATCCGGCAGATCCCCCGCATCCTCGCGAATAAACCGCCAATGCTGCTTTTTAATCGTCGAAAGCAACTCCTTCCGCGACTTAATCGCCATCGGTTTCCCGCGATAGATCTTCCCCATCTTCGCCATCAGCCACTCCGGCACCGCGCTCGAAAACATCATCAGCGGCCAGGTGAAATTCGGCCCATTCATCTTGCGCAGCTTCCAAATCCAAGCCCCCACCGCGCCCACGCGCCAAGCCGTCGGACCCCACCAACTCCGCAGCGCCGGCTTCAGGCTCATCTTCCAGCACTTCATCATCACTTGCCACTGCAGCGGCGTCATCTCGCGGCTCTCCGCCACGCCCTGCTTCTTGCCCATCCGCGTGTCTTCCAGCGGCGTGAAAATCGACGGCACGAAGAACGCAAACAACCCGCGCCGCTCCACTTCATACAGGAAATCGAGCGTCGCCTTGCAATCCTCATCCGTCTCGCCCGGATTCCCAATCATCAGCGTCATCACCGGGAACCAGTTGTTCTTGTTTAGAACCGTCAGCCCCTGCATCAACACGCTCGGCCACTCTTCAATCGGGAAGGGCACTCCCTTGCCCGGCATAATCTTCCGCGCCATGTTCACCGACGCCGTCTCCAGCCCAATCAGCGGCGACAAAATCCGCCCCTCCGGATGCGTGCTCATCGAAGGCAGCTTCACCGGACTCTTGTCCAGCAGCGTCGCGCTCAACTGCTCGATCATCAGCGGATCCACCACCGCCGGCGCCATCGTCGAATGGCTCAGTATGTGGTTGTCCACCCCCGGCGTCTCCACCACCGAGCGGTACAAATCCACCAGTGCCTCGCGGTTCGGAAAATAGAACGGCGTATCCGTGTGCACCTGCCCCCAAATGAACATGTCCTCGGTGGCAAGCGAAATCTGCCGGTTGCCCTCGCGCACGTTCGCACGCACGGCATCCATAATCTTGTCCTTCGGAAAATCGATCTGCGGATTCAGGTCCGGCAAACAGAACTGGCACCGCCGCCCGCACCCGGTCGTCATCTCCACCACGCCAAACGTCGTGCGCTTGTCCGGCGTCAACAGCCCCTCGCGCTCCTTCGGATGCGAAACCTCCATGAACCGCGGCAGCTTCTCTCCGCGCAGCGCCTTGGCGATCAACTCCAACACATCCACGCTCTCGCTGCGGCCATCGACGACGCAGTCCACGCCCAACTCGTCATAGCTGTCGGTCTGCGTAATCTGCCATCCGCCCGAACCGCCCACTATCACCTGAAACTGATGCCGGTGCGGATTCTCCTTCAGAATGCTGAACAGCTTCTTCGAATAGAACGAAGTGATCGGCTCCCGCGACGACACAAAGATCGACGCATACACCCCCGCCGCAAACGTCACCCCCAACGGACTCTGCGTCCACGTCCCCACCACCCGCGCCTTCGGACCAATGAACTTCGGCAAGTCCTCCGGGTAACAGCAGACAATGTCTTCCGGCGCATTCTGCCGCAGCAAGGAAGCTTCCACCAGCCTCACCCCCGCCGGCATGTACCGCGCCGACCCATCTTCATTCCGCTCCAGCTCGCGCCACTTCGGATACTTCTGGTCGATGACCTTTTCCATCTTCATGGGCATCGATGCCAATGCCATCTGGATGAAATATCCCGCGTGATCGATGGTCTCCGTCAAAGGAGCCGTCAGAACAATCGGCTTGCCGCCGTCAGACATGGAAGCCTCCTCAAGATACTGAAGAGCATTTTAGCGCCTACACCCGCGCTTCTTCCACAACTACTCCACGCTCCCGCATCTCCTCCAGCAAAACCCGCACTGCCGTCGTCTGCTCCCCATCCCCCGGCACCACCCAAGCCCACTCCAAATTCTCGCGATACGCCTTCGTCACCACCCGCCACGCCTTCAACTCTTCCGGCGTCATCCGCCCAATCTCGATCACTGACCACAGCCGCTTCAACGCACGCGCCTGCGCCTCCTCCGGCCGCGGCCCCTCGACAATCAGATGATTATCCCCAAACACCAGAATCCCCAACATCGCTCCCGCGCGCCCCCTCAGCGAACCTCCGCCTTCACCTCATCGCCCGCCCGCAACACCACCTCCGTCGGCAAAGCCACCAGCTCGCCCTCTTTCAACCCCTCCACCACTTCCACCCGCGTAATGCTCGACGTCCCCGTCCGCACCACCCGCCGCTCCAGCCGCCCGCCCACCAGCACGTACGCCACCGTCTGCCCGCTCTCGCGCCGCATCGCTTCCTTCGGAGCCACCAACGCACTCTCGATCGTCTTCGAAATCACCGACGCATTCACATTCGCCCCCGCCGGCAACGCGCCATCGGCATTCTCCAGCCGGCACACCACCTCGCCCACCTGCCGCGAACCCAACGTCACCACCTGCGATGGCATCTTCTCCACCCGCCCTTTCCACACCCGCCCCGGCAGCGCGTCCCAGGTGAACTCCACCGCCATCCCCACGCCCACGCGCCCCAACTCCGGCTCGTCCACATACACCACCGCCCGCAGCTCACCCAGGTTCCCCACCTCGCCCATCGCCGCGCCATTCTCCAACACCGCCCCCGCCTTCACATCCAGCGCATACAACGTCCCCGCCATCGGCGCCACCACCGCCGCCCGCGCCACCACCCCCCGCGCCAGCGCCAGTCCCGCCTCGGCGTCTTTCACGCGAGCCTGCGCCCCCGCCACGCCGCTCTTCTCGGCCCCCATCGCCGCCCGCCGCTTTTCCAGCGCCGCAATCTCCGCCTCGGCCACCCGCACCCGGTCCGCTGCCTGATCCCGCTCCACCCTCGTCGCCGCCTGCGCCGCCACCAGAGCTTCCAGATTCTGCAACCGCCGCCGC
>CAYUZM010000601.1:0-4428 GCA_964449665.1 uncultured Solibacteraceae bacterium | reverse complement strand
TGCCAGCGCTCCGGCGGCAATCCCACGTCGCTCCCGAAGTCGCGCACCCTCCCGCTCTCCAGTAGACAGAGCTGCCGGCCACACCCATACCAAACGGCGCCGCCGGCCGCGGTCTCCACGCCGATGGAGGGAAGATTGCCGGTCGGGTTCCCAAATACAGGCCGCTCAAAAGTCCAGTCGGAACCGTGTTCGGTTCCGATCGCCAGCCCGCGGTCCGTGCTGAAATAGACGCGCCGCTTGCCATCGCCCCCCAGGGCGGTCGCAATCGTGTCGCGCCCGTACATAAGGTAAGGCACCGCGAGGCGCGCCGCCTGAAAGCGTTCACCGTCCCAGCGTGCAAGGCCGTTGCGCGTCCCGCTCCACATCGTTCCATCGCCGCCGACATGCAACGTTTCGACGGGCGTGCTGGGCAACCCGGCCTCAACCCCGAACCGGAGAAACGAGATACCGTCGTAGCGGAAGGCGCCATTCTGCGTACCTGCCCACAAGAACCCGCGCGGGTCTTGCGCGATAGTCAGGACCTCGAGGTTCGTCAATCCCTCTTCACGGCCAAACGACCGGAACGAGTAGTGTTGTCCTTGGACGATCTCCGAGGCGGCCAGCAACATCACGCCAAAGGCCAGCAAGCGGAGTCCCAAAACGCCTGGGGCGCTCAATAGGCTCCCATACCCAGTCAGATTCTTTACAGTCTATCCGGAATATTCGCCGACAGTTCTACTAGATTGCGCAGCTTGGCCTGCCCTCCCAAACCGCCATGGTAAATTGCCTGGGTGAGCGCAGCCCAGTCCCTGTTCACGGTCGCCGCGGCCGTCGTCTTGAGTGCCGCCTGTTCGCGCTCCAAGCCGCCCGTGCCCGCCGCCGAGGCCTCGCCATATGCCGATCCGAAATCGTGCGGCGGCTGCCACCCCGCGCAGGCCAAGACATACCAGGAAACGGGCATGGGCCGCGCCTTCGCCCGCGCCACACCCGAGAGCATGGCGGGCGCATTCGACCGCGCAACGGCCTTCTACCACAAGGCCTCGGACCGCTATTACCAGCCGCTCCGCCGCGAAGACCGATTCTTCCTCCGCCGCTATCAAAACGGCCCCGGCGGTGAACCCATGAATGTGCTCGAATACGAAATCCACTACGTGCTCGGCTCAGGCAACCACTCGAAAACCTATCTTCACCGCGACGCCGCCAACCGCCTCATCGAGATGCCGCTGAGCTGGTACTCCGAAGGCGGTGGAAAGTTCGCCATGAGTCCGGGCTACGACAATCCCACCCACTACGATTTCCGCCGAAAGATCAACTACGACTGCTTTTTCTGCCACAACGGCTATCCGCGAGTGAGCGAAGACGCAAGCCGCGCCGGAGCCGAACCGCTCTATCCCGCCTCTCTGCCCGAAGGTATCGACTGCCAGCGCTGCCATGGCCCGGGCGCAGCGCATGTCGACGCAGCCCAGCGGAAGTCCGAACCGGCGGCCATCCGCAAACTCATCACGAATCCGTCGCGCCTGCCGGCCGAACGCCAAATGGAAGTCTGCCTGCAATGCCACCTGGAAACCACCAGTTTTCCGCTGCCCAACTCCATTCAACGCTACGGCCGCGGGGCGTTCAGCTACAAGCCCGGCGAGCCTCTGTCCGGCTACATCCTGCACTTTGACCACGCGCCCGGCCAAGGCCGCGAAGGAAAATTCGAAATCGCCAGTTCGGCCTACCGCCTGCGGCAGTCACAATGCTTCTTGCAGAGCGCCGGGAAGCTGCAGTGCACCAGTTGCCACAACCCGCACGACGCGCCTCGTGGCACCCGCGCCGAAGCTCACTATGCCGCCGCGTGCGGCGCCTGCCATGAGAAGGCCGTCCAGGCGCTCGCCGCCTCGGGCCGCCACACGAAACGCCAGAACTGCGCGGCATGCCATATGCCCAAGCGCCGTACCGAAGACGTCGTTCACGTCGTGATGACCGACCACAAGATCGTACGGCGTTTGCCGCCGGGGAACCCGCTTGCACCCAGAGCCGAGCGGCAGGAAACCCCCGGCGTCTCCTATCGCGGCGAAGTCGTTCCGTACTACCCTTCCGGCGCGGCCGCCTCGCCCGATGAGGAACTCTACCGCGCCACCGCCCAGGTGCTGCAGAAAACCAATCTCACTGCCGGCATCGCGAAGCTCGAAGCCGCTCTCCGCCAGCACCAGCCATCGAGGCCAGAGTTCTACTTCGACCTCGCCGAAGCGCACCTCGCCGCCGGTAGCCGCGGGGCCGCGATGGAAAACTATCAGGCGGCAATCGATCGCGACCCGAAGTTCGCGCCGGCCATTCGCGGCCTGGGAGCCGCGCTGCTCCGGCAGAACGAACTCGCGACCACGACCCAACTGCTCGAACAGGCCCGCTCGCCCGACCCGCCCGACGCACCCACGCTGCAGGAACTGGCGCGCGCCTACCGCCAGCAAGGGCACACCACCGGCGCCGTCGCCTCGCTGCGCGCCGCCGCCGCGCTCGAACCTGCCGACGCCGATATTCAAACTGCGCTGGGCGACGCCCTCACCGCGTCGGGCGACGCGCCGGGCGCCGAGACGGCCTACCGCGAGGCAGTCCGGCATCAGCCCGATCTCGCCCCGGCGCACTACGGCTTTGCCGCCACGCTCGCCAGCCGGGGGCTCTTTGACCAGGCACTTCCACATATGGAGAAAGCGGTGGCATTGGCCCCCACGCTCCCGCAGCCGCACGAAATGCTGGGCAATCTCTACGCCCGCAACAAAGACTGGCCGCGCGCGGCACGGCACTACCGCGAGGCGCTGCGGCTGGACCCTCGCTTCGGGCGCGCCCATCTGGGACTCGCCATGGCAACAGCGTCGCAAGGCGACTTCGCCACGGCGCGGAAAAACCTGCAGGAGGCCGCGGCATCGCCCGACCCCGCCATCAGCCAGGACGCTCGCGAGTTGCTGCAAAGCCTGCCCTAACCGGCGCCATCCCGGATGTCTCTCCGCGTCCCGGATATCGCGCCGCGTCCCAACTTACCGCGCCGCGTCCCAACTTACCGCGCCGCGTTCCGGCTATCGCGCCGCGTCCCAACTCACCGCGCCGCGTCCCAACTCACCGCGCCGCATCCCAACTCACCGCGCCGGGAACCCTTCGGCGGCCTTCACCTCGCGCACCTGCAAAATATGGCGCTGCGAATGCGAAGTAATCATGAGCACCCACTGGTAAACGTCCATCTCGCTCGCGAGAAATCGCCGTCCGCGCAGGTCTTCCTGCGATGTGCGGACAAAGCTCACCATCTCCGCGCGCAGCCTGCGAAACGAAGCCATCGCTTCGGCCGCCGTCTGATACTCACCGTGCGGCGTGCGCGCCTCGGCCGTCTTGTTGCGTTGCGTGCGGTCGATTCCGTACCAGAGAATGCCCAAGTCGGTGGCCTTCGGCTTAAACCCCTCTTCCACCGGCTTCGCCATGGACTGCTTCACCTGATCCCAATACTGCGGTTCCGCAATAGCCAGGTGCGCCACCACCTCCGCGATGCTCCACTTCCCTTCGGCCGCGCGCCAATTCAGTTGCTTTTCGCTCAGGCCCGACAGCTCCGACACCAGCCACGACTCGGTCATTCGAAAGTGTGTCAGCAGACGTTCCCGTTCGAGCGCCGTCATTGGGGCGGCGGGCAGACAGGCGGCGAGCGCAAAGCTCAGGAAGGCGAGACGCTTCATCACCGCACAGACGGCGGACGGTGCGTTCTGTTAGTTGCCGCTGAGGACTTTCACCGAGACCGGCGTGCGCGACTGGCAGGCCATCGAGTTCGTCATGCCGCTCACCAATTGCGCGCAGGCGTTGACGGTGGCCGCCGATTGGGCCTTCTCCTGCGTTTCGGCCGAGGCGATGCGGCACGCCTGCCGCCCGCTATCCTCCACGCACACCTCGACGCGGAATTGCGTCATGCCCTTGAACGAGCTGTACATGATGGCGCCAAAGGCGAGCACAAAAATGAGGCCGATCCAAACAGCGGGCTTTCCCATGCAAATCTCCGATTCACTACTCCGAAAAGAACCCGCCCATGCGCCGGAATTTTTCGTAACGGTGCGCCGCCAGATCGGGGCCGGAAAGCTGCGAGAGTTCGTCGAGGGCGTGCGTTGCGGCGGCGGCCAGTGCAACCGCCGCGCCTTCGGGGTCTTCATGCGCCCCGCCGCCCGGTTCGGGAATGACGCCGTCGATCAGGCCCAACTCCAGCAGATTGTCCGCGGTCACGCGCAGGGCCTCCGCGGCCTTGGCTGCGTGTGCCGCGTCACGGTAGATGATGGCCGCGCAGCTTTCCGGTGAAATGACGCTGTACACCGCGTTCTCCATCATGTAAACGCGATTGGCAACGCCCAGCGCCAGCGCACCGCCGGAGCCGCCTTCACCGATCACGATGGCGATAATGGGTACCTGCAGGCGGGCCATCTCACGAAGATTCAGTGCGAT
>CAYUZM010000600.1:0-4431 GCA_964449665.1 uncultured Solibacteraceae bacterium | reverse complement strand
CCCATGCCGTTGCCCGCATCGACAAAGCGGCCTTTGACACTTTCGCAGCCGATGGCCGAGTAGTCGCACCATAGGTTGAGCGGTTTCGGTTCAATGGAGTTGAAGTAATAGAACACTTTCAGCTCTTCGAAGGGCACCGCGGCCGAGCCGGAGTTCAGCAGCCGGAACTGCGGACCCGATTGATTCGCCACCGCTTCCGGAAAGTTCGCCCGGTAGTAGAGCTTCAACCCTTCGGTAACCGGGACCGCCGTGACGTTCACGATGAACGCGCGCCGCGACTTGGCTCCCAATCCATCGGTGACTTCCACGGTAATGGGAAAGTCACCGCCACCCGTGGTAGTTCCGGTGATCGTGTTCGACGATAGCGAGAATCCCTGCGGCAAGACGCCGTCCACGATGGCCCAATGATAGGGCTGGACGCCTCCACTCGCTTCCAATGTGGCGCTGTATGGCGTGCCCATATAGGCCGAACGAAGCGTACGAGTGGTGACCAGCAACGGAGCCGCGGCTTTGATGGCGAGCCGGAACTCCTTCTCGGCGACTGCCTGGCGGCTGTCGGTCACGCGTACGGTGAAAATGGAATCGCCCGGCTTTTCCGGAATTCCCGAAAGCACACCGGTGGCGGAATCCAGCAATAGCCGTTCGCGTAGTGAGCCGGCGGAGACCTCCCACTTCAAATAAGGCGGCGCGCCTCCCGAGGCCTGCCAGCGGTACTGATAGCGTTCACCCGCCGTCGCGTCAGGAAGCGTTTCGGCATTGACGATGCGCAATGGTTGGGGAACGCCGCCTGGAGGCTCCTGCCCCCAGACGAGGCGTCCATTTTCGTAGAGCGTGATCTGCCGCGCGCGAATGAATCCGCTTGAGGGGATGGTCATGCCGCTGAAGGACCAATCGCTCTCGGGCTTCCGGGCGGTCCTGCTGGTGATGCGGAACTGCGTCTGCCTGCGGTACGCCTGTTGACCGGCGGGAGCGAGCGCTCCGCAGCGAATGTCCACGTAGTACATCTGGCTTGACCACATTTGCGGCGCACTGGGGTTTTCGCACTGGCTGAATCCGGTGGAGAGCGTGATGTCACCGGGGTTCTCGGAAGGGACCGCGAAGAAATAACGGAGCGTCAGGCTATCGGTGGCGCGCGCGGGCCAGGCGGTCTGGTTCGCGACGAACGCGGCGATCTCGATGAAGCTCTCTCCCGAGGCGTTCACCGCGGCTTCGACGAACAGCTCATCGCGAGTTGGCGTGGCGGGCGGCGGGAAATCCGCCAGCGGGGTTCCGCCGTAGCGTTGGAACAGGGCGGCCAAGGCTCCGGTGAACGCGGCGTTGTAATCGGTTGCGACTTCGTTCTTCACATAGTCGGTGCGGGAGTCCGTGTAGTTGTCGACGGCATCGGGACCGCCCACCAGCGCTCCATACAGAATGTGGACCGACTGCTGCGGGGTATTGATGTCGTCGGCCCAGGAGCCGTGAGCCGAGCGGTGATGTGGATTGCGCGGCGGCCCCTGTCCAAAACCAACGACGTAGCTGGCCGCGCGGGGATTCTCGCCGAGCATATAGTTCACCTGCCGCTCGGCGAAGCCGCGGTAGCGGTCCGCACGGTCGGGATCGAGACCCTTGGCGCGCAGCCAGTCGCTGTAGATCAGCGCCAGGAAGGAAGTGTTAGCGCTGTAGCGCAGCGAGCCCCACTGATCGAGCCAGGCCAGGCCACCAGGCGTGTAGCGAATGCGGCGCCCCTGAAAGCCAATCGTCCAGAAATCGAGCCAGCGTTCGATGTCGGCGCGGTAGTCCTGTTTCCCGGTAACTTGGGTCAAGAGCACATAAGTGCCATAGCTTTTGTCGTCCCAATTGTGGGTCCAGGCATAGGACTTAAATGGAGTGCCCGCCTCCAGGGGAAGTTGCGAATAGAAAGCCGTGGCCTTGGTGAGATACTCGGCGTTGCCGGTGGCGCGATACAGCCACGCGGCGCTCCAGGCGAGCTCGTCGATGTAGCCGTTGTGAGACTGGTAAAACGCCTTGGCATTTTCGATGCAGTCGGAATATTTCCCGCGATAGGTATCGGCGAACGTGAACAGCGATTGCGCGCGGTCCAGCAGTTTCTGCGCGTAGACCGGATCGCCTTCGGCGCGAAACACCATCGATGCGGCAGCCAATGCGGCGGAGGTCTCACCGGCGAGATCCGAACCCGGGCATTGCTCGCTTACCTTGAACGACGGCCGGGGCATGGTGAGAATTTCGGCCGCACCCCAGAAGGCGTGGTCGGCATTGCCGTCGCCCACCTGTCCCCACAACTGATTGGGAGTGGCGCTCGCCTTGAGGAAGTAGTCGCTCACCCAGCGCAGGCTCGACAACAAGGGGGCCATCTGGCGGCTGTCCTGATAGCCGGCGCGGTATTCGAGCGCACCCCATGCGAGCAGCGTAGCGCTCGATGCCATCGGGAATCCGAACTTTACGTGATCGCCGGCGTCGTACCAACCGCCGGTCAGGTCCACGTTATTATCGGCGCCGTCGTTCAGCGCGGAATTGGCGCGCCAAGCCACGCGATTGTTTTGCGGCAACGGTCCGGAGCGCTGCGCTTCGTAGAAGTAGATCGATTTCTGGAGAGCTTCGGCGTAGTTGTATTGGCTGGTGGATTGCGCAGCCATGGGCGCCGCCAAAAGGCAGATCGCCATGGGAAGAACCCAAGTACCTGTCTGAAGGTGTTTCCTCATTTTATGAATATGGTGAGTGGATTTGCGGCTTTACCGTCCGCCGTAAGAGTGACGGCCACTTCGCCTTTGCCCGCCAGCGATTGCGGAAGCGGGCCGGCCTCGATTAGATCGATTCCGGCTGTCCCAGAGGGCCCCGCACGAGTGAGGGGCACGGACTGCTCGCCGACGCGAAGACTGAGAGCGGCCAGGTTGGCGGCACCACGGATGCCCGTCCCATAGAGACGGAGGAATGTTCCCGATCCTGGAGCGAGTTCCACGGGAACGCTCAGCCACTGCTTTAGCTCGGCGTCGAATCGCGATAGGTCGACGGTGCGCGTGCCATTCTCGCTCACGTTCACGGCCTGGCCCACGGCGATTCCCTTCCCCGAACCCGATGCGGAAAATAGACCGGGTGCGACTGCATTCACCCGCAGCGCTCCGGTGGCCACTTCGCGCGTACCGTTTCGCACGATCAACGCCGCCTGGCCGATCGCCGTGTTGGGATTGACCAGCAGGTTGATCTGATTGGGCGACACCATCAGCAGCGGCGCCGTGCGCCGCGTGCCGGAATTGTCGATGACATCGACGCTGACCTCAGCGAGCGGCGTCACCGGCGCGGTGCCCGAAGTCGCCGTGACCACGGAGAGGCCGGAGCCAAACAGGGTCACCAAAGAATCGGGGGCGACTGAAGTGCCGGCGAGGCTGGCCGCCGACACGGCGACCGCGGGGGTGGAACCGAGCGTCGGCACGATATGAAATGCCGGAACGGGATCCTCCGGACTCTCCACGAAGGCCGGCACCGTAGGCGGGCTGGGTTCACCCGTATGTGTGAAGCCGCCTGGAATCGGGGCCGCTCCGGCGTGGATATAGGCTGTCCCTAACCGGGGCACTCCATTCGGCGCGAGCAAGCGGATCTCAAAGCTCAGGCTTTCGATGGCGCCCGCATTCGCGGCCATCACTTCCCATACCAAGGTCAACGACCCGTTCTCCGGAAAGAAAAGCGAGAAGGTACCGAACTCAGGGTTGTTCTTCGCGAAGGGCCCGCCGCCGAGCTTTTCGGCATACGTGAGTAGCGCGCGGGGAGAGGCGGCCGAGTAGCCGGTGGTGCCTGTCTCCGAATCGCGCGCACTGACCCAGACATGGACGTTTTCTGGGATTTGCGTGAGCACGACTTTGAGCCGCGTGCCGGAGTCGGCGAGGCCCGCCTGATCGAGGCCGTTCGTGGACGGGAAACTGGCGTTGTAGAAACCCGACTCGGTGTTGGCCGGGCCTCCCGGATCAGCTTGCGTGAGGACGTAGCCGGGATCAGCGGAGGTGGTGCCGAGATTTCTGCGCTTGAACGCGGAGGCGAAACCCTCGGTGAACTTCACCAGGAACGCCTGTTCCCTTCCCGGCCGGCCCTGGGGAATGAGCGCCGGAGTCACGACAAGGGCGGGAGTGTTCGCTCCGACCGCCTCGTCGTCGATCGTGCGGACGCTGGCGACGATTCCCGGTTGGGCGACCGCGGATAGCTGCGAGTTATTCTGAATGGCCACTTCGCGCCCCGCGCTGTCGAACAACTGGGCGCTAAGAGTGATGCGGTCCGGTTCGGGCAACTCGGGAATTTTGCGGGCCGAGGCCCGGAGGTTGGTGACGCGAATGAGCCGTGTCTTGCCTTCACCCGGAGGGTTGAGCGGAAGCTTGGAGAACAAGACTACGTTCTCCTGTAACATGCTGCCTTGGAACACATTCGGCCCGGTTGAGGCCGCGC
>CAYUZM010000599.1:0-4433 GCA_964449665.1 uncultured Solibacteraceae bacterium | reverse complement strand
ATCATCGGCGCGACGATTCCGCACCCGGTTTCGCTGGCGTCGCACAACCGCACATGCACCATCTCCGAAACACCGGGCTTGCTTTGGTAATTCACCTTCGCCTGCGCGAACCGGTCCTTCGCGGCGCGCGTGCTGCGCCGCTTCTCCGCGATCCCGGGTCCATGGCCCCAAGGTTCCTTCGCGAATCCGTCCGTTTGCCCGTTCCTGGTGTGCATCAATTTTTCCTCTGCGCTCCGGGTTTCCTCTACGCTCCGGGTTTCCCGTTCGCTCCGGTCCTTCGATTGTGCCGTCCCAATCGCATTGCCCCAATCACACGCCCGTACTGAATCCAGACGGTCCAGAAGTACTAAGGACTAGCCCAAAAGTCAGGCCTACGATAGAGTACGGAAACGCATGCCGCCATCAAATGTACTTTCGGGAATACGTGTTTTGGATTGCGCCACCTATATCGCCGGGCCCAGCGCCGCCGCGGTTCTGGCCGACTACGGGGCCGACGTCATCAAGATCGAACGGCCGCCCGCCGGCGACCCGTATCGCTTTCTCGCCAATGCTCCCGGCATGCCCATCACCGAATGGAACTACTGCTGGATCATGGACTCGCGGAGCAAGCGCAGTCTGGCGCTGAACCTGAACGAGGATGCCGCGCGCAATGCGCTCCTCGCGCTGGTGCGGAAGGCGGATGTCCTGGTCACCAACTATCAGCCGGCGCTGCTCGCCAAGTTCCGGCTGCGCTATGAGGACTTGCAGCCGGAGAATCCGCGCTTGATCTACGCCTCGGTCACCGGCTATGGCGAAGTGGGCGCCGAGGCGGACAAAGCGGGATACGATATGACCGCCTATTTTGCCCGGTCGGGCCTGATGCAGTACATCAAGAACGCGGGCAGCGAGCCGGCCATTTCGCCCTGCGGCTTCGGCGACCACCCGACGGCGATGACCATCTTCGGCGCGGTCATGATGGCGCTCTACCAGCGCGAGCGGACCGGCGAGGGCGCGAAAGTAACGACAAACCTGATGCACAACGGCGTGTGGTCCAACGGAAGTATGACCCAGGCGGCGCTGTGCGGAGCCGAGTTCACCGCGCCGCAAACGCGCGGCAAGCCGCATAACCCGATGGTGAACCACTACGCGACATCCGACGGGCGGCGGTTCCTGCTCTGCCTGCTCGATCATGCCAAAGACTGGGCGAAGCTCTGCACGGCGCTGGGGCGGCCGCAGTGGATCGGCGATGAGCGCTACTCAACGCCCGATGCGCGGCGAGTGAACGCGGCCGAGCTGGTGCGGATGATCGACGCCATCACCGAGGCGCATCCGATGGCCGAATGGACGCGGCGGTTCGCCGACAACGATGTGCTCTATGGCGTCGTGCCGGAAGCAAAGGAGCATCCCACGGATGATCAGATGATCGCCGCCGGCGTGTTCGCCGACGTGGTGGACGCACCGCGCCCGATGAAGACCGTGACCAGCCCCTTTCACATGGCCGGAAGGCCGAAGTCGCCCGCGCGATGGGCGCCGGAGGTGGGCCAACATACCATCGAGATTCTGAAAGAGGCCGGATGTGGCGACCAGGAGATTCGCGCGATGCTCGAATCTGGAGCGGCGCAGCAGTTTGAAACGGGCTCCTGAGCATCGTCGATGGATTTGAACGGCAAGGTAGCAATCGTTACGGGAGGCGCTTCGGGATTGGGCGAGGCGGCGGCGCGCCTGTTCGCGGGCAATGGCGCGCGCGTGGTGGTGCTCGATCGTAGTGTCGAAGCGGGCGAGCGCGTGGCAAGCGAGATCGGCGGCATGTTCTGCGAAACCGATGTGGCGAACGGCGAGTCCGTCAGCGCGGCCGTGAACCTCGGGGGCGAGGGGTTCGGGGCCGTGATAATTGCGGTGAATGGCGCGGGAATCGCAACGGCGAAACGCATGCTCGGCAAGGAAGGACCCAGGCCGCTCGAGGATTTCGAACGCGTAATTCGCGTGAACCTGGTGGGCACGTTCAACGTGTGCCGTCTGGCCGCGGCGGCAATGGCGCTGAATGAACCCGGTCCCGCGGGCGAGCGCGGCGTCATCGTCAACACGGCTTCCATCGCGGGCTATGAAGGCCAGATCGGGCAAACGGCGTATGCGGCATCCAAAGCCGGAATCGTCGGGCTTACGTTGCCCATGGCGCGCGAGTTGACCAAGCTCGGCATTCGCGTATGCGCCATCGCGCCCGGCTTATTCGATACGCCCTTGCTGCGCGCGCTGCCGGAGACTGTGCGCAACGATCTGGGCGCGAACGTTCCCTTTCCCGCGCGGCTCGGCGATCCGGCGGAGTTTGCGGCGCTGGCACGGCATATTGTCGAGAACTCTTACCTGAATGGCGAAGTCGTGCGGTTGGACGGCGCATTGCGCATGCCGCCCCGGTGACCGATGGAAAATTTCAACGAATTCCTGGGCATTGAGATCATCGAGCGCCACGAAGATGGCATCACGATTCGCATCCGAATCCGGCAGGAACTGCTAAATTTCCGCAACGTTTTGCATGGCGGCGTCACGGCGAGCGCGGCCGACATTGCCGCGGGCATCGGGTTGATCGAACGCTTCCAGGGCGAGCGGCCGGCGAACACGACGGAGCTGAAGATCAACTACCTTCTGCCGGTAACCGGTGAATGGATCGACGCGCGGTCGAAGTTCGTTCGCATCGGCAAAACGCTCGCCGTGGCGCAGGTGGACATGACCGCCGACCGCGGCCGGATGGTGGCCATCGCCCTGGTCACGTATATATTCTTGCCGAAGCCGTAGGCGCTACTCCGCCGCGATGCGGACAATCATCTTGCCCGTGTTCTCACCTTTCAACATGCCGATGAAGGCCTTCGGCGTGTTCTCCAGGCCCTCCACTACGGTTTCACGATTGATGAGCTTGCCCGCGCGGAACCACTCCGTCATCTGCGCCAGCGCCTCCGGGTACTTCTTGGCGAAATCGAAAACGAGAAAGCCCTCCATGCGGAGGCGCCTCATGATGAACTGGAACTGCAGGCGCGGGCCCATTTCCGGTTTCTCGTTGCAGTATTGCGAGATCTGGCCGCAAACAGCGATGCGCCCGCGCTCATTCATATTCAGCAGCGCCGCGTCACTGATCTCGCCGCCGACGTTGTCAAAGTAGCAATCGACGCCGTTGGGGCAGAGCGCCGCGATGCGGGCGCGATGGTCGGATTCGGTCTTGTAGTCGTAGGCGGCATCGAAGTGGAGGTCGTCGAGCAGCCAGCGGATCTTCGCTTCACTTCCGGCGATGCCCACCACACGAAGGCCCAGCAGTTTGCCGATCTGTCCGGCGACGCTGCCCACGGCACCCGCCGCGCCCGACAAAAGCAGCGTCTCGCCGGCCTTCGCGTGCAGAATCTCCGTAAGCCCGAAGTACGATGTGAGGCCCGGCATACCCAGGATGCCCAACGCCGTGGTGATGGGCGCGGCAGCGGGATCGAGCTTGCGCAACTCGCGCTCGCCCGCCACCGCATACTCCTGCCAGCCCAACATGCCACCCACGTAGTCGCCTTCCGAAAACTTCGCGTTGCGCGAATGGATGACGCGGCCTACGGAACTCGCTTGCATCACGCTGTCGAGCGGAATCGGGTCGACGTAGGAGGCCCGGTCGCGCATGCGCCCCCGCAGGTAGGGATCGACCGACGTATAAAGAACTCGCACCAGGACCTGACCCTCGCCTGGCTGCGGCATCGGCACTTCGACGAGCCGGAAATTCTCTTCACCGGGCCAGGCGGCGGGACGGGACGCAAGCCACACCTGACGATTGAGATCGCTCATAGTGAGAGTATGGCAGGCAACTGGTCTCACTATGTCGCATCGCTCCCGGAGCGCGTGCTGCGCACGGCAACAGGCTTGGCGGCGGGCCTGGTGCGTGAAGTGGGTGAGGCAAGTTTGCCCGCTTCCTTGCGGCGTACGCGGTTGTACGGCAACCTTGTCGATTCGACACTGCGCTTCCTCATCGAGCAGGTCGGCAATCTCGATGGCATCTATGCCGAGCAGGGAAGATTGGCCGAAAATTTCGCCATTCGCCGCGCGGCAGGCAATGGCATCGAGATGGTGGGCCTGCTGGCGTTCCGCGCGTCGCCTGTGTGGGTAATGGCGGCGCTTGCCGACTTGAGCGGCGCGGGCCGGCACATGATTCGTGAGATCTCGGCAAGCCTGGCGAAGGAGCGATTGCTCGATCCGGCGCAGTAGTTCGAGACGATGGACGAGTTGCTGGCCGGACTGGAGCGCACGTCGGAGAAGCTGGCCGACACGATCAACACGCCGCCGCTCGACGTCGCGGGCCTACGCGAGGACTGGCGCACGATTCGACGGGAAGCCGCGTCGATGCCCGCGCCGGCCGTACAGTCGGTGGAGCGGTTGTGGCGCGAGATGAACGACGAGGCCGTGGCGCAGAAGCGTTCGATGTTGGAGTTGTCGGC
>CAYUZM010000598.1:0-4439 GCA_964449665.1 uncultured Solibacteraceae bacterium | reverse complement strand
GGTACTGACGATCGAGAATCCGCCGGTGAACGCGTTGTCGCCCGGCGTGCCCGAAGGGATTCGCGCGGGCGTGGAGCGGGCGCTGGCCGACGCGGCGGCGAGTGCGATCGTGATTATCGGCGGCGGGCGGACGTTCATTGCCGGAGCGGATATTCGCGAGTTCGCCAAGATTGTGGCGGGCGAGAGGCCGCCGCTGAACCTCTACTCGTTGCTCGACTTTATTGAGGACAGCCGGAAGCCGGTCGTGATGGCAATTCACGGTTCCGCATTGGGGGGCGGGCTGGAAGTGGCGATATCGGGCCATTACCGCGTGGCCGTGCCTACGGCGCAGGTGGGGCAGCCGGAAGTGAAGCTGGGGATCATTCCGGGCGCGGCGGGCACGCAGCGGCTGCCACGTTTGTGCGGCGTGGTGAAGGCGGCCGAGATGTGCGCTTTTGGCGAGCCGATCAGCGCGGCCGAGGCACATGCGGCGGGGATCGTGGACGCGATCATCGAGGGCGATCTGCGCATGGGCGCCATCGCATTCGCGCGTGAGGCCGTGAATCGGCCGATCCGGCGTGTGCGCGACCGGCAGGAGAAGCTTTCGCAGGAGAGCCTACTCGCCCTGCGTGTGCGTGTGGAGAAGCGGATGCGGGGCCAGACGGCGCCGGTGGCGGCGATGGATGCTGTGGAAGCGGCGGCCAGTCTGACGTTTGAGGCGGGCTGTGATTTTGAGAGAAAGTTGTTCAATGAGTGTCTCTTCTCATCACAATCGAAAGCTTTAATTCATGTGTTTTTCGGCGAGCGCGCGGTGGCAAAGGTGCCGGGCGTCGACAAAGACACGCAGGTGCGGAAGATCGGGCGGGCGGCGATTGTGGGCGCCGGGACGATGGGCGCGGGCATTGCCGCCTGCTACCTGAACGCAGGCATTCCGGTGGCGCTGCAGGAGGCGACGCAGGAGGCGCTGGACGCGGGAGTGGCGCGCATCCGGCGGAGTTATGAGGGCGCGGTGCAGAAGGGACGGATGACGGCCGCCGAGGTGGAAGAGCGGCTTAGCTTCCTGCGGCCCACATTGACCTACGAGGGCTTCGACAAGGCGGACATCGTGGTGGAGGCGGTGTACGAGAATCTGGAACTCAAGAAGAAGACCTTCGCGCACCTGGACACGCTGGCGAAGCTGGGTGCCATTCTGGCGACGAACACGTCCACGCTCGACATCGACGCGATTGCATCGGCTACGGGGCGGCCGGAGCAGGTGATCGGCCATCACTTCTTCTCACCGGCCAACGTGATGCGGCTGCTGGAGATTGTGCGCGGCAAGGAGACAACGCCGTCGGTAATTGCCACGTCGATGGAGCTGGCGAAGAAGCTCAGGAAGGTGGGCGTGCTGGTGGGGAACTGCCGCGGCTTTGTGGGCAACCGCATGTTCGGCGAGTACATGTCGCAGGCCGTGTTTCTGGTGGAGGAAGGCGCGGAACCGAAGTTCGTCGACGATGCCCTGTATGAATGGGGCATGGCGATGGGACCGCTGGCGGTGGGCGATTTGGCGGGGCTCGACGTGGGGTGGCGCATCCGGCAGGAGTTCCGGCATCTGGAGGTGCCGGGCGTGCGTTATCCGCACGCCGGCGACCGGCTGGCGGAGTTGGGCCGCTACGGACAGAAGACGGGCAAGGGCTGGTATCTCTACGATGCCGAACGGAAGCCGGCGCCCGATCCGGAAGTGACGCGGCTTGTGGAGGCGGTGGCGGCGGAGCAGGGAATTGCGCGGCGCGCGATCGGGAAAGAGGAGGTGCTGGAGCGGACGCTGCTGGCGCTGGTGAACGAAGGCGCGCGGATTCTGGAAGAGGGCATCGCGCTGCGGGCCGTTGATATCGACATCATCTACGTGAATGGCTACGGGTTCCCGGCGTGGCGCGGGGGGCCGATGAAGTGGGCCGAATTGGAGGGCCTGGCGGGTATCTGCGAACGCATTCGGAAGTTGGGCTGGACGCCCGCGCCGTTGCTCGAGAAACTGGCTGCCGGGAGCGGGAAATTCGATGGTTGAAATCGCCTCCATTGAGGAGTTGCGCGGCTGGGTGGGCAGGGAAGTTGCGGTCGGGGAGTGGCGCGAGGTGACGCAGGAGCGCATCGACGCCTTTGCCGACGCCACGGGAGACCACCAATGGATTCACGTGGACCGCCAGCGGGCGGCGCGGGAGTCGCCATTTGGAACCACAATCGCGCATGGGTACCTGACGCTCTCGCTGCTGCCGATGATGATGCACGAGAGTGTGGCAATGCGCGCGCCGCTCCAAATGACCATCAACTATGGGTTGAATAAATTGCGCTATCCGATGCCAGTAAAAAGCGGTTCGCGTGTGCGAAATAGGGCGGCGCTGGTGTCGCTGGAGGCGCACATCATGGGCTGGCAGGCGGTATGGCGGCAAGTGGTGGAGATTGAGGGCGAGGAAAAACCCGCGCTTGTGGCCGATGCCGTCATGCTCTACGTGCGGGCGTAGGCGGCGCGAATCAGTAGGTGCAGGCGCGCGGACCTTGCTTTTCGACGGCACGAAATGCCATGAACTTGAAGGCCAGAATGTTCATGGGCGAACCGAGTTCCGGGTCGCGTTCTGCGTTGGTAATGGTGACCGGCTGTCCGTTCCGCAGATAGACCAGACGAATTGCTTTGCGGCCACGGGCCATGGCTCGCGTAATTTCCACGCGGAGTTGCTGATATGGGATCAGCATGCCGGTTTGCGCCAGGTGGTCCAGCGCCCCCACATTGCTTTCACGCAGCTCTACCATGTCGCGCTGATACGGGAAGATCTGCACGCCCGGCGGGATGAGAAAGTGATTCGTCGTGGCGTTTTCGGTCCGCAGGTTGCTGTACATGGCGAAGGTGTTTAGGGTTTGGAGGCCGAGGTAGGGCGCGAAACCGGAGAGCAGGATGAGGGCGGTTGAGAGCAGTGCGGGGGCGGTTGCAGGCAGGCCAGCGGCGGATGAAACCATTCCGGTCGCCGACGCGGGCGCGAATGGTCGCGTAGAGCCGGCTCCGTTTTGGCGTGGCGAAAGGTACAGCGCCGCGGCCAGGAGTGTCACGCCCGAGGTGAGGAAGAACAGGAATGTGAGCAGGCCGGCGAGGCTGGCGATACGGGCCGTGAACCACACATCGTGGCCGAGTGTGTACCGCACGGCGCTGGCTGCCGCGAACCAGAGCGCGATGAGGAGCGGGCTGTGCGAGGCGAGCCATAGGTGCGCGGCCCGCAACCCAGGGATGCGGCCGAGAGCGTCAATGACTTGCGGCACCCGCGCCGCCATTTCCGGCAGGAACAACACAAGCAGCGCGAAGGCGATCACGCTGAAGCGGGCGTAGCCCATGAGCCCGAGAATGACGTGAAAGAACAGGCCCAGAACGACGGCCGGGCGGCGCCAGCGCCGTGTGAGGAGCAGCGTGGGAAGCGCCAGTTCCATGGCCACGCTGAGGTAAGTTGCCCACAGCAGCGCGCCATGAGAGTCGGGGAGGAAGGGAAGCACCTGCACCAGTTGGCGGTAAGTCTTGGCGCCGCATCCCATCTGGAGATTGAAGTAGTCGGCGTTCAGCTTGTGAATCGCGCTGAAGGAATAGAGACAGACGAGGTTGAGCCGGGCCACGGCGGCAAACGCGCCTGCATTCACGGGCTGCCGCCGAACCTGGCATGCGGCGGCGGTCAGCACGTATGCGAGCGAAACGAGCCCGGCGAAGAACCAGTGGTTGAAAACATCGGGAGCGTGGTAGGCAACGGCGGCGACGTGGAAACTGGCGAGCGCCAGGAAACGGCGCGCCGAGTAAGGGTACAACAGTACGAACAGCGCCGCTCCGGTGAGGGCCACGTCGAAGATCGATTGGAAGGCATGGCGGAAGTGGAACTGGTGGGAGAGCAACGCTGCAGCCCAGAGCCACGCGAAGAGGGCGGAGTGGTGGGAGGTGTTTTCGGAGGTTTCCAAGGCCGGGAAAGTGGTTAGTATACCGCCGTTGCCGCGGATTCAATGGCAGCGCCTAGCTGAGCGGCAATACGGGCGTTGGTGGCGATCAGGTCGCGCGGTTCGAAGTCGTAGACAGCGGCCCAGGTTTTGCGGTCCGAGCGGGCATCGACGACCCGCAGTTTGACGTAGGCGCGCGGGCCTTCAAATCCAATGCCGCCTTCGACGACCCAGCGTACGCCGAGCGTGCGCGCGATTTCCGGCAGCGGTTGGCGGGTTTCGGCGTATTGGCTGGCGGTGGTGCGGGAGAGTACGCGCAGGCGCGGGTTGCGGGCGAGTTCGGTGGTGAGCACTTCCGTGGCTTGCCCGGCGAGATGGGCGTTGGTCCGGTCCTGGGTGAAGGACTTCAGGGGAAGCACGGCGACGCTGCGGTTGGGATCCGCCGGGAGAGGCGGCGGTTTCCAGAGGAGGATGGCCGCGAGGGCAAGCGCGGCGGCAGTGGGCGCGAGCTCCATGCTCGG
>CAYUZM010000597.1:0-4440 GCA_964449665.1 uncultured Solibacteraceae bacterium | reverse complement strand
GTCGTAGAAGGGGACTTTTTCGCGGTAGGCGAGTTGTCCGGCGTAGATCTGGTCGTGCGCATCGGGATCGTGAAATACGTCAAAGTTCCCCAGCGAACGGCCGTTCACGCCGGCGTAGAAGAAACCGCGTTCGGCCGGGGCGCCACCGTACACTTGTTCGACCAGCTTGGTGAGGAAACTGGCCGTGAGGTTGGTGACCGTGTCTTGCCATTTCTGCCCCAGCAGATGGCCCATCTCGGGGCTCAGCTTCGGTTCGCCGGCCGAGGTGAGGGCCTTCAGCATCCGCTCCGCCGTGTCGTCGGAAAACACCATCACGGCATGGTGAAAGTGCTCGTTCAGGTTCGGCGAGCCGGTGAACTTGGCAAGCGAAAGGCGCTCGCCCTTGGTAGGCGGCATGAGGAGCACTTCGGCGTCGCCGCTTTCGGCGTCGCGTTCAAATACAGCCGTATGAATGCGCCCATTGATGGGTTTGCCGAAGATCAGCCAGCCATCGGTGAAGTAGAAGCGGACGTCTTCGCGCGAGAAGGAGAGGTCGCGCGCGCGGTAGCAGGCCGAGGGGTCTAGCTGCGGGCGCCGGAGTTGGTCGGCCAGTTCATGAGCGGGTTCCGTTGCCGCCAGAGAGAGAGCCGGGACGAACAACCAGAGCCATTTCACACTCTCAGTCTAATGCCGCGGGCCGCCGGACTCATGCGCCGCTTCTGCGAGCTACCGCGCCGGTTCGGCGAACACCTGCGCCTCGAACACGTAAAGGCTGGCTTTCGGGTTGCGATAGGAATCCCCCGGCAGGCCGGCCTTGAGCGCCAGGTTGCGCAGGAACTCGTCGCGCCCCCAGTTGTTCTCCGATGCGATTTGGGGAAGGAGCAGGCCTCCGCGCTCATTCATCGTGAGCACCGCCCCCATGCCGGGCCTCCATGAGCGCCAGTCGGCGAGGCGCTTCAAGGGCGTGAGCAGAGAGATCTCGATTGTTACGGGCCCTTCGGCGGAGGTGAGGGGGGGGAGGCGAGGATCGGAGTGCGCCGCGGGGCGGGTGCGGTCGGCAATGGTTGCCCAGGGGTCCGACTGGGGCGGGAGGGTGCCGATGCGGCCGCGAAGCTGGCCGTGCTTTTTGTTGGTGACGAATGCCCCCGTGCGTTGTTCGAGGCCAGCGCTCTTGGCGTTGAGGGCGGCAGGATTCACGCCGCTTAATGTTGCGCGGGCGTGGCGCAGCAGGGCCGCTTTGTCGCGTTCGTCTACGGTATAGGCCCGGCTGGGATAGAACGCGAGCGCGCCGTAGCTGACGGCCATCGTCCAGTCGCGCGTGAGTTCGCCCGAGTTCAGGTAGTCGACGGCGCTCATATAGACGCCGCCCCTCTTGGTTTCGAGCGCGCGCATGGATGCCATGAGCAGGCGCACCGGTTCGAAGCCGCAGATGGTGTCGCCAGTGGAGCCGAGAAACTCGTCGAACAGCGGCACGTTGAGAGACCCGACGCGTTCGAAGGCCTCCTGCGCGCGGTTGCGCAGGTTCCCGGGTAGATCGCTGCTCGCGCCGAACGGCTCGTAACCATACGCGCGTCCGTGGTGCGTGAAGTCGGTGGAGGCGACGATGAGGTCGCCCATGGCGGCGCGCGCGGCCAGTTTGCGGGCGGCGGCTTCCCGCTCGGAGGCGGTCAATTCTCCCACGTAGAGAGGGACAAACCCGGCCGGACCTGCGAGTTCGTGCAGAAACGGCAACTGATTTTCGAGGGAGTGGTCGCACAATGCGCCTTCGTCCATGAGCGGGAACCCAAGCGCCGCGACGACGCTCCGGTTCACGTTCACCACGCCGAGCGGAGTCTGGTAGGCGCCCACGCGCGGAGAAACCACACCCTTCACGCCGCCTTTGTGCGAGAACGCCAGAAGAATGATCGTTCGTCCCTTGGCCGGAGTCGCCGCCAGGCCCCAGGCCTCGGCCGCAACGATGCCCGAGTATTCGATGCCGGCATGCGGCACGATCAGCCCGGCCAGATGCTTGCGCGGCGGCGCCGATCCTTGCCGTTTGCGCGCCGCCTCACTCGCCGCCGCGAGTTGCTTCGTCAGGCCTGCCGCGTTACCCGAAAACCAGCGGCCCGCCATCGGGGACATGTGCGGTGCGATGGGAACCTGTGCCGCGGCCGGAAGCCACAGCGCCAGCGCGAGCAGAGCGTGTTTCATCTACTTCCAGAATTGATACCACTTCCGGCTGGCGGCTACTTCGGCGTCCGCCAGGGCGGGTTCCGGCAGCGGTTCGCTGCGGAGAACGGCGCCGGGGTTCCGCACGCAGAGCGTCTCGGCGAGCGCCTCGGAGCGCTCCTTGGCGAGCCAGTCGTAGGCTTCGCCCAAATCGGGCGGGCGGTGCTTGGTGTCATGCGCGTCGCTGGCCACGACGTGGATGAGGTTCTCTTCCAATAACACCTTGCTGAACCGCTCGGCGCGGCGTCCGAACCGGCCGTTGAAGGACTGCGCGGTCACCTGCAGCAGGCATCCCATCTCCGACCACTCGCGCAGTTTCGGGAGCCGTTGCTGCAGCAGGGTGTTGCGCTCGGGGTGCGTGATCACCGGGATCATGCCGGCATCGAGCAGCCGCGCGAAGATCTCGGTCGTGTTGGGGAAGATGACGAGGTCGCTGAACTCCACCAACAGGTAGCGGCCGTGGTCGATCGTGTAGCGCGCCGGGTGGGCGACGGCGTCCTGGATGTTGTCGTAGGAGAGATGGAAGTCGCAGCCGTAGTAGATGCGGGGCGCGGATGCTCCGGCGGCTGCGCGCAATTCTTCGAGGCGATCTTCGACCAGTTCGGGATCGAACTTGTATTCCTGGTTTGCGTGCGGAGAGGCGACGATGTCGGTGGTGCCCCACTCGGCGGCGAGCCGCACCATGGCCAAGCTTATGTCGAGGCTGGCCGCTCCATCGTCCAACCCGTGCAGAATATGCGAGTGGACGTCAATCATGCCCGGGGCCTTGCCCCGTCAAATAAACATTTCTTCGTCGGCGGTTGCCTGGGCCACGGAAGGCCGCCCGCCTTTCAGCAGCGCCGACAGCCCGGCCCGAATGCCTTGCGCCAGAGCGTTCACTTCGCGCACAGGCTTCAAAACACCATCGTTCAGCTGCATCACCGTGCCGTGCACGCGGCTCAACGTGTCGTCGACGATCATCTCGACGCGTTCCATCTGCACTTTCGCGCGTCCAGTAGCGTCGGAGACCACGGAATCAATGCGCGTCAACTGCGATTGCGCCACATCCATCATCGTCCGCGCCTTGGTGGTGATCTCTTTGATCTCCGCGCGGCTTTCGTTCAACGACTTCTCGGCCGAACCCAGCAGGCCTTCCGCTTTGGGCAGGAAGACGTTCATCTTGTCGCGCAGTTCCTTGGCCGCCTTATACATGCCAAAGACCATTGCGGCCTGGAACAAAACCGCCACCGCGACGATGCACATCGCGATCGAAACAATTACGTTGCTGGTGTGCGGATCCATTCCGTCCCTGCCTTCTCCATCGGATGCGCTGCCCAATAACATTAGGCAGCGCTAGATTTTGCCTTAGCCTTCCGTGCCGCTTAGCCCAGTTCAGCGTCGCCCGATACCGCTTCGCGATAGGCCTGTTTTCCGGCGTCAACCGCGGCCGACAACTGTTCTTTCTGGCGGCTAACTGCCGTGCGTCCGCGCTCCACCCATTCGGTGGCCGATTCCCGTGCTTCCTCCCCGCGGCGTTTCAGATAGTCTTTGCCTTCGCCGGCTTTGGACCGGATCAGCTCGCGAGTCTCCTCGCCCGACTTCGGCGCAAACAACAGGCCGACCGCAACGCCAATCCCGACTCCCAGGAAGAAATACGACAGTTTCTTATCTTCGTCCATGGCGATATCCTTTCTATCTTCGTGACTTCAGTTTACTCCAGTAGTATGAGAATGTCAGGCCACCATGGGTTACAAGAAAACACCCGCTAAACGCGCGGCGCCCGTCCGTCTGGATGAGGCGAAGCTGCTCGACTACGCTCTTAAGTCGCTGAGCCACCGCGCCCATTCGGAGAAGGAGCTGCGCCTCCGTCTCGCCCGGAGGGCCGATTCCCACGCCACTGTCGATGCCGTCGTCGCCAAACTGCGCGAATACGGTTATGTAGACGACGCCCGCTTCGCCGAAGGGTACGCGGCGGCGCGCCTGGAAACGCGAGGCCATGGAAAGATGCGCGTTTTGCGGGATCTGCGTGCCCGCAGCGTTGGTTCCACCCAGGCGCAGAAGGCGGTCGATGCCGTGTTCGCCGAAACGAACGAGGTGGAACTGATCGAGCAATATCTCGCCCGCAAATACCGTGGCAAGGTGCTGCCCGAGTTCCTGGCCGACCCCAAAAACCTCGCCGCCGCCTACCGTCGCCTGCGCGTGGCGGGCTTTTCGAGCGGGCAATCGGTTAAGGCGCTGAAAAAGCATTCCGAGCGGGCGGAGGAGTTGGAGGAT
>CAYUZM010000596.1:0-4441 GCA_964449665.1 uncultured Solibacteraceae bacterium | reverse complement strand
GGTGCAGGTGGTGGCGCCGGCGCAGGCGCGGGTGCACGTGGTGGCGCGGGGCAAGGCCAGGGCGGTGGCGGCGGGCGTGCCAGCGGCCCCTATAACCCGACGCTCGATGGCGCGGAGTTGCGGAAAGTTGCAAGGGGCTACGCAAATTTGCGTGAGGCATTGGGCGACGATATCGACATTGGGCTGCATGGCACGGGCCAGTTCGATACGCCGAGCGCCATCGGGCTGTGCAAAGCAATTGAGCCGATCAACCCATGGTTGATCGAAGATCCGCTGACGGTTCGCTATTCCGATGCCTGGCTGCAGTTGCGCCGGTCGACGCGCGTGCCGTTGTTTGCGGGTGAGAAAGTAGAGCTCGTGGATGGCTTCCGGCCTTATCTGGACAACGGCGTACTCGACATGATTCACCCCGACATCGCCTACTCAGGTGGAATCACGGGTTGCCGGAAGATTGCCGATTATGCCGCACTCACGCGCATTCCGGTGGGTCTGCACAGCGGTCCCTGTTCACTGATCCGGTTCTATGCATCGATGCATCTGGGCGCGGCGACACAGAACTTTTTCCAAGTGGAGAATGCGCTGGGCGCGTTCCGGGGCAACAAGGAAAAGATGGCGCAGGGCCCCGAGCCGGCCGTGCGAAACAGCGTGTTTCCGGTTCCCGAGGGACCGGGACTTGGGCTGGAGCTCAATGAAGACTGGCTCCGCGCGCATATCGAAAAGGGCGATACGTGGTGGGGTTGAGCGCCCTCTAACGAGCCCCGGAAACGTTGGCGCGCGGTGCTGCGCCAGCGGGTGCCGCGCCAGGCAGCACGAACACCTTGCTCACGTCCTTATCGCCGACCTTCGAGTTGAGCGAGAGCGTGCATTTGCGGACGGTGTTGAGTCCCGCCGATTGGATGAGCGCGTCGAAGATGGCGAAGACGGTGTTGTCGCCTTCATCGCGGGCGTCGTAGAGCTTGAGTGCGTCGCCCAGCGAGGCGAGCTTCTTTTCGAACTTCGAGGGGTCGATGGCGGCCTTCTTGGCGATCATCTCGTTGAGCGTGAGCAAGGCATCGACGAGCTTGTTTTCGATTTCGATGAGGCCGTCGAGCAGAAACACCTCGACGTTGCTATTGAGATTAATGCGGCCGGAGGGCGGGTGGATGCCGCCGATGGGCGATGTGGCCCGGGGAAGTTCGAGCCGTTGCAGATTGGCGAAGCGGCCATCGGCGCTCTTATCCTGCTTGCGCTTGAAGTCATGCACCTCTTGCGTGACGTAGCACCAGGCGATGTCGGTGAGCTTGCCCTCGCCTTTCTTGAGGTAGTTGGCAAGCAGCAGCTTGCGCATGGTGAGACGGATGACCTTTTCCTGAATACCGGTCTGGAAGATGGCGTTGAGGCCTTCTTCCGTGAAGCCGACTTCGTAGGAGGCGGTGACGGCGCCAAAGTCCTTGCGCTCCGATGTCGGGAGCAGCGGGCGCAGTTGTTCGATGGTGGCGCCGGCGGCGTCGAGGCCGAAGTCGTGGGCGAAGGAGAGGTAGTCTTCGAGCTCTTCCGGTTCCGTGCGGTCGTCGGTGAACGTGAGTTCGTAGGAGGCCGTGCTGGACGTAATGACGTCGACGAAGAACTCGAGGCGTTTGGGGTCGCTCGCGACGGCGCCGCTGGACTCACCGAGGAAACGCAACAGGAAGAGCGTGTGCATGCGCTCTGCGTTGCGCTTGCGCTCCTTCTCCTTTTGCATTTCGAACGTGGTGAAGACGGTGATGGCGCCGGAGGCGTCGGGCTTCATGCGTTGTTCGACTTCGGTGACCACCTTGTCGAATCCGCTGTATTTCCAATTGAGGTGCCAGCCGACGATGTTGACGGAGAACGCGGAGTTTCGCGTGACCTTGTGGCTGAAGACGCCTTCGTTGAGGGTGACAACACCGGGCTGGACACCGGCCAGAATGTCGCGGAAGTCGCCGCGCCCGGCGGCTTTCATGAGTTCGAGGCCGCGCGGAGTGGAGAGGTTAATCTCGACGTCGATGAGCGCGTCACGTTCCGAGGCGCGGCTGTATTCGGCGTGGAACGAAGCGCTCAAGCGCTGCTTGGCCGCCATCTTGAGCACGTCGTTGAAGCGCTGCTCGAACTTCTTTTCCTCCTCGATGAACTTGCGGATGGATTCGACGGTCTTCTTTGCCTCGTCGTTGTTCTTGATTTCGGCAATGGCTTTTCCGATGAGGCGCTCGGCGAAATTGCCCGCTTTGGTTCCGGCGAGGGCGCGCAGTTCGGCGATGGTATCGACTTTGGCGAGTTCGGTAATGAAGCCGTCGAGGGGGAAGTTTTCTTTGGCGAGCTTGATGACGTCGCGGATCTCTTTGTGGGCCTCGCTTTGAATGAGATCGAGCGTTTGGGTGACGCGCCGTTGCAGTTCGGGAAGGCTGGGGATGGGCTTGCCGTCCGGACCGGGGATGCGGTTGAGAAGAAAGGTGAGCGGGTCGCCACCAGTGATCGTGCGCACCACCTTCCACAGTTCGTTATCGACTTCGCCGACGATATTGTCGAGGCTGGTGAGGGCCTGGAGTTTTTTGAGCTGGAGAGTCAGGATGTCGAGTTTGTCGAAGTAACGATCGAATAAGTTGATGGCGTAGTTATCGATGTTCTGGTATTTTTCGACGACTTCGTGAACCTGGGCGAGAATCTTCTTGAAGTCCGTGGGAATGGCGCCGAAGGCCTTATCGAGGTATTCCCTGATGAACTGGTTGGCGAGGCCGTCGAGCTTGGATTCGAGGGTTTTGAGGTCGCTGAACTCGCCCACCTTGTCGAGCACGTTGAACCAGTTTTTGACGTTAACACCGAGGGCGGCGCCAAGGAAATCGCGGCCATTGACGGGGAGGCCGCCGAGGTCGCCGGTGAAGCCGACGGAGGCGTCGGCGGCGATCTTGAAACTGGAAGAACGCTGGCGGCGGACGATGACCTGAACCCAATCCGCGCGTGAGGCGGCGCGGGCCTCGATGAGGAAGCTTCCGGCGACGCTGGCGTCGAGCCCGAGTTTCCCGGAGGCGGAGAGCTTATATTTTTCCGACAGGTCAAGCGAGCCGAGCGAGAAGCCCTGCGTGCCTTTCAGTTCATAGCCGGCGGAGATGCTGCCGCCGAACTTGAGATAGCCGCCGTATTGGAGGGCCATCACCTGGCCGGGTTTGAGGGGGGTTGTGATGTCGGAAGGGAGTTTCAGATCCTTGAACAGGGCGAGGACGTTATTGGTGACAGTTCCCGTCTCCGGCACGGGCGCGATGCAAAGGTAGCCACCATCGCCACCCGCGCTGACGGTGGCCTGCGCGGAGAGAACGCTGTATTGGAAGTTGCCCGTGGCGCTGGCCCCTGCCTTGGCGCCGAAGCGCAGGGCGTAGAACATCTGGCCGGGGTTGGCGGCGAGGAATTTGTCGAGTGCGTGCTCTTTGAGAAGTTTGGCGAGTTCGCCGGTTTGGTCTTTGCGAATGGCGGCGAGGCTGGCCGAAGCGCCCGCTGTGATGCCGAGGGTGAGGTTGCCCGAAGAGCCGATCTTGATCGGATCGGAACCGGCGAGCCCGACGGAAACGTCGAAGAGCGTGGTGGCGCCGGCGGGTAGAGGCTGTAGCGGATTGATGCGCCCGAGGTTGAGCGTGAGTTCGCCCTTGCCGCTGCTCCAGAGAGGGACGTCGCTGCGTTTGACGGTGAAGACGTTATCGGCCATGGGCCTCAGGCTACCAAACGCGAGAGCGGACGACTACGGGGTGGCTGTCACGGATCGGTGCCGCGGACGATTACCGTGCTGGCGTAGCCTTCCATGTTCCGCGCTGTTTGGCCACGGGGATGAGGTCCGGGTAGAACTGAACGAAGGTGGAATCGACTGAGCCGTTCTTGGAGTGGCACTCTTCGCAGCGGTTGCCGGGCGGAATGATTTTGCCGGAGGCGGCGAACTGGCCATCTTTTTCGTTGAAACCGGCAAAGGCCCAGCCGTTGTTGTTGGGGAAGCGTCGGGAGTCTTTCACGTGGGCTTCGAGCGCCACGGGTCCGGTTTGAAACTGGCCGTGTTGGTTAATGGAGCCCTTCGATTCCGAGGCGCGAATTTCGAGCAGCATGATGGTGCCGTCAGGCCATGTGCCGGTTTTTAGGAACTGCCGATAGGCGGGCGGATTGACGAAGACGTTGTCGAAGCGGAGCGGGGCGCCGGGGGCGGGGGCGTTGGGGCCGTAGGTCATGCCGAGCCCGGAGGAGAGGAAGATCCACTCGCGGTAGTTGGTGGGGCGGATGAGTTCGCCGTCTTTGGTGAATTGGGGCTTGTCGGCGGCGGCAAGGACGGCGGCGGCGCAGAAGAGCACGAGCAGAATTCGCATGCGAAGGAAGACGGCGGGCATAGAAGAAGGGTAGCTCATCGGCACGCTACGGCGTGAGTTCGCGGTCAAGCCATTGGAGGTGGGAGGGTGCGCCGTCGATGAGGGGG
>CAYUZM010000595.1:0-4449 GCA_964449665.1 uncultured Solibacteraceae bacterium | reverse complement strand
CCGGGCGCAGTTGGTTCTCTCCTCGTCCGAAGGCGCGAATCACCCGCACGCCCGATAGGTTTTCCTGCACACGCCTGGAGATGTCGCTGAACAACGCCTGAATGCGCTCAAAACGCATGTGAATCTGCCGGCCGAACCAGATCACGGCCAGGCTGACAAAAGGCGCGGGCAACAACGCCACCAGCGTGAGCTTCCAGTCGACGTAGGCCATAATCGCCGCCGCCAGCACGAACGTGATCGACGTCTCTGTCCAATACATCACGCCGGGACCCATCATCATGCGCACTGCGTTCAGGTCGTTCGTGGCTCGCGCCATGATGTCGCCCGTGCGGTAGCGCCCGAAGAATCCCGCGTCCAACCGCATCAGATGCGCGAACAGGTCCTGCCGCATGTCGTACTCCACATCGCGCGACACGCCGATGATCCGCACGCGCATGATGTACTGGAACACACCCTTGACGGCGGACAAGGCGAGCATCGCCCCCGTGAACCAGAGCAGCTTCGAAAGCGCAAAGCCCTGTGTCAACGAATCGACTCCCGCCTTGATCGCCAGCGGAAGTAGCGCTCCAAAAAGATCCTTCAGCAGCAACGCGCCCAGCCCGACGCCAAGGCCACGGCGGTATTTCCAAAGCATCGGAGAGAGCGTGCGCCAGGCGAGTCTCATCGTTAGAATCCCAGCGGCTCGGTGACTGTCTTCATAAACTCAAAGGCAAACGTCTTGCGCCCCTCGCGCGTATCCCACCATAGCCCGTCGCGAAACGAATCGTCCCGCGCCGAAACAACGGTCATTTTCAAATCTCCAATGTACTTGCGAAAGATGCGCCCCGCGCGCCGCGTGTGGAAGTCGCTCGTGATTAGCAGAAAGCTCTTGCAACCGCGCCTGCGCAATTCGTCCACAACGATGCGCGCTTCCTCGTCGGTCGATGACGCCGGCATCGGAAAGCGGATGAAGTAGGATTCCGGGAAGCCCCGCGCCACGGCAAAGGCCACCGCGAGGTCGGACTCGGCGTTGCCATAATGCTGCGGCGGACCGTCCACCAGCACAGCGGGAACGAAGCCTTTCCGCACCAGTTCCCCGCCCTTCAGCACCCGGTTGCCACGCCAGTCGCCCGCAAGCACGACCCCCATGTCGGCCCGCTGTGGGGTCTCGGCTTTGATCAGGAACTCGCCCGCTTGACGTAACCAGAACTCATGCGTCACAATCACCGCCGCTGCCAGCAGGAACACCGCCAGCAGAAGCTTGGTTCGAAATCGCATGGAAGAGCGGCTAATTTTCGTCGCCGCTGCGCGTGTCGAGATGACCGACGGCTTTCAGCCGCTGGTACAGGCGCTCCACTTCGGCTTCGTCCTCGGCGCTCATCAGCGGGTACTTCGGCGATTCCAGCTTCGGCACGCCTGCCTTGGCGCGGCCGTTTTCGCCCTGCACGCGCTCGCCCCAGAACTCGCGGTGCGGCACGCCATCCAGCAGCGCGGCCTGCGCATGGCGATGCAGCAGTCCGAGCAACCGGTGATTGCTGTCCAGATCGCCCGGGAAGATCAACCACACTTTCTCTTCGGATTCGAGCGTGAGCGAAAGAATCAACGGCTGCACCCAGCCCGTCGTGTCTACCCGCTCCACTTCGCCCCATTGGATCTCACGCCCACCCACCTTCAGAAGCCGCTCGCTGATTTCGATCGGCGGACGAAACGCCATGGCAAACAGCACGCCGGCGCTAAAAAGGAAGAGGAATGCGGGAATGTAGCTGGGCGTCCACTGCCAGGCGAGCCAGCCGCTCAGTATGGCGAAGGCCAAGGCGACGACGCCCGCGGCCAGGTAGTTGCGAGATGGAGTAAAGCGAATCATCAAGCCACCGACATCTCTAGCCTACTCCCGTGCGCCCCCCGCCGACAACCGCCTTGCCCACAGGAAAAGGTAATGGAAGCCGCTTCCGGCCGTGAAAGCCGCACAGACGGCGAACATCACCGCCGCAAGCCAGCCGATATCGCCCAGAAGCCAGTCCAGCAAATGGGCGTGATGGACCATCGCCGTAATCGCCGTGCAAATCTGCACGAACGTGCTCAGCTTGCCCCATCGCGAAGGCGCGAAGTCGCGCACTCGTCCAGAGGCCATCGTGATGCCCGCCAGCAACAGGATCAAAACGTCGCGCCCGAACACGATGGCGACCAGCCATCGCGGCACAGCCTCCACCCATCCCAGGCTCGCGTAGATGGTCACCAGAAGCAGTTTGTCCGCAATCGGATCGAGCATCGCGCCAAAGCGCGTGGTCAGCCGCCAGCGCCGCGCCACCCACCCGTCCAACGAATCCGTGATCGCAACAAAGAAAAACACCCACACGGCCGTCGCGAAACGGCCATTAAGAATCGCGTGGGAGATCCACGGGAACAGGGCAATGCGGCTGAAGGTGATGACGCTCGGCAGCGCCAGGGCGGCTCTCATTCGGGAACGATTCTCGGCTAGCTCACCAGCGAGTGCGCAACCCGCGTCGCAAGCTGGTCAAAACTCAGAATCTCATAGAGCGAGGAATCGGACATGATCTTCGACACCAGCGCCACGTGCATCGCATGCCCGGCGCGCTCGGCGATCACGTGCCCCAACAACGGCCGGCCGATCAGCGCTAGGTCGCCGATCAGGTCGAGCGCCTTGTGCCGGCAGGGTTCGTCCGGAAAACGCAGACCGCCATCGTTCAGCACCTGCGTGTGGTCGAAACAGACGGCCGACTCGAGCGTCGCCCCGCGAATCAACCCCATATTCCGCATCTGGTCGAGTTCATGCTGGAAGCCGAAGGTCCGCGCCGGGGCAATGTCGGCGGCATACCGTTCTGGAGTCACTTCCATCTCCAGCGTCTGCCGTCCCACCATCGGGTGGTCGAAAAAGATGTCGCAGGTCAGCAGAAAGCGGTCGCTGGGCAAAATCGTAATACGCTTGCCATTCCCCTCCACGCTCACCGGCGTCTTAATCCGCAGGTAGCGGCGGCGGCGGCGGTAGGTCCGCAACCCGGCCGCCCGGATCATCTCCACAAACTGCCGCCCCGAACCGTCGAGAATCGGGACCTCTAAATTGTTGATCTCGACATACGCGTTATCGATCCCCATCGAGTAGAAAACGCCCAACAGGTGCTCCGTGGTCGAGATCAACACGCCTCGCCGCATCAGGCTGGTGGCATAGCTCACCTTTGCCACGTGCCGCCAACTGGCCGGGATTAGAAAATGTTCCAGGTCCTTGCGGACAAAGACAATGCCCGTGCCCGCAGGGGCGGGGACAATGCGGATGGACACAGGAACGCCTGAGTGGAGGCCAACGCCGGAGACTTCAACCGGGCGTTGGATCGTGGTTTCGTATCGCAAATGTATGACTCCGGTAAACGGACTGAACTGCTGGCCAAAAACCACTCTACGCTAGCAAGTCAGACTCCGAACTGGAAATGATTGAAAAGATTAGATCGAATAAAACGTGGACGTGTCCAGATGGCCACAGATTGCAGGGAGTAGTGTGGCTGCCTGACAGTGATATACCGTTGTTTTACGGAGGGCGGTGCGCGGCGACTCCAAGTTCCCCTGCCCCCAGGCGTGCATCGTCACCCCAACGCGCTAAACACCACCGCCTTCACGCGCGGCCAATACGGCGATCCAGGGTCAATGACGTCAAAGTGACTCGCCCCGGCGAGCCGCGACAGCCGGGCCGGCGAATGCGTCGCTTGCGCGCGGGCAAGATAACGTTCCGAAAGCTCGAGCGGGCAGATGTCGTCGGCATCTCCATGGAGCAGGTATTGGCGGGTTTGGATCGGGAGGCGCTCAATAGGGGAGGCATTGCGGTACCGGTCAGGGTGGTCCGCCGGCGATCCGCCCAGCAACTCCCGGACGACCTGGTTGCTCAGCGCAAGCTCGTGCGCTCGCGCCAGGTCCACCACGCCGGCCAGGGAGATTGCCGCCCGCAGCGGAAGCGGTTGTTCCGCCGCTGCCCAAAGGGCAAGCTGCCCTCCCGCCGAAAACCCGCACACAATCACGCGCTCCAGGTGGATCGGGTACGCCGCGGCGAGCGCGGGCACATGGGCGCAGCCGTTGCGGACGTCTTCAAACGTGCCGGGCCAGCCGCCGCCGTCCCCCAGTCGGCGGTACTCGATCGACCACGAAGCAACGCCCTCCTTCGCCAGCGCGGCGCCCATGTGCCCCATGTGGTCGAGCCCGAACTGGTTGCGCCAGAACCCGCCATGGATGAGGATCGCCAGCGGCACGCGGTTCGGCTGCGCGATCGACTCGGGGTCGAACATATCTTGCAGACCGACGATCAATGCCGCAACACGCTCTTTCACGCCGAGGCCGAGAGTCTGTTGGAGATCATGCCACGACTGCAGGAACGCGACGTGCGGCATTTCCGCGTCGAACTGCTGGAAGAAAACAATTCCGAGGACGTGCGCCGTACGCTCACGGCATATCGGCGACTTTGCGGCG
>CAYUZM010000594.1:0-4458 GCA_964449665.1 uncultured Solibacteraceae bacterium | reverse complement strand
TGTGCGATGCACAGACCAAGCGGTTCAACGAAGAGGCCGCGAACATGCCGGGCGTGGATGTCTTCACGTTTTCGATGGACCTGCCCTTTGCCCAGAAGCGCTGGTGCGGTGCCTACGGCGTGGACAAGGTGAAGATGGTGTCCGACCACCGCGAAGGCAACTTCGGCGCGGCGTTCGGCACGTTGATCAAAGAGCTTCGCATTCACTCGCGGGCGATTTTTGTGTTGGATAAAGACAACACGATCAAGCACGTGGAGTATGTGAAGGAGATGTCCGAGCATCCGAACTACGATTCGGTGATGGACGCGGTGAAGAAGCTGGCGTAGCAGCGGAACTTCTTACCCATTCCGGCATTGACAGGCCCAGCATTCGCTCCCACACTTGACCAGATGGCCGGGTGTTGAGGGGCGAGGTTGGGCCTTGTTATTTTTTTTGGACGAATTTAGCGTGAATCCGATTGCCGGGTGATGGTATCGAATCGGGATGAAGGAAGGGAATGCGGGCCGCGCGCAGCCTTACGGGGAACCGCGCCGTTTGCATCTGGGATGGAATACTTCGTCTGAATGTTGACGTGAGTGAGGAGACTAGATTGATGAGGACAGCTTTACTTACCTTGCTTTTGGCGGCGGCTCCGGTGTGGGGCGGACCGCTGACTACGGCCGACCGCGACGCGTTACTGGGCAATTTTGAGAAAACCACGGCGGCGTTCGCGGCGTCGCTGAAAGGACTTTCGGCCGAGCAGTGGAATTACAAGGCGGGGCCGGACCGGTGGTCGATTGCCGAGTGCGCCGAGCATATCGCGGAGAGTGAGACGTTCATTCGCGGGTTTATCGAGAAGGCGGTGTTTGCGGGCACGGCGAAGGCCACGCCGGAGGCGAAGAAGGACGAGGCCATTCTGAAGTTCATCGTGAATCGCGAGCAGAAGTTCCAGGCGCCGGAGCCTTTGAAGCCCACGCGCAAGTTCAAGACGCCGGCCGAGGCGCTGGCGGCATTCAACGAGGCGCGTGCGAAGAATATTGCGCTGATCAAATCGCACGACGATCTGCGCGATGTGGCGGGCATACATCCGGCGTTCAAGGAAGTGGACGGCTACGGCTGGTTCCTGTTCCTGTCGGGCCACACGGCACGGCACACCTTGCAGATTGAAGAAGTGAAGGCGAGCGCGGGGTATCCGAAGCAGTAGGCGATCAGGCGGGCGGGGAGGCCTGCCCCACGACGAGGTCTCCACCCACCCACACGCGCGTGACGGAGATGCGGCGGGCCGCTTCGTCGAAGTCGAATTCGACGATGTCGGCCCGCGCTCCTTTTTCGAGGCCTTTCATGCGCGTGCCGATGCGGCCGGCGCGGGCGGCGTTGCGGGTGGCGAGGGTTACGGCCTGGGCAAGCGTAAGGCCGGCCATGGACATCAGATTGTTGATGCCGTCGTCCATGCGCAGGGCCGAGCCGGCGAGCTTTTCCTGGCCGACGAGGGTGACGCGGTTGCCTTCATGGAGATCGACGTCGACTTCGCCGAGCCGGTAGCGGCCGGGCTTGCAGCCGGCGGGCATGACGGCGTCGGTGATGAGCACGCTGCGGTCGAGTCCTTTGGCGCGCAGGGCGACGGTGAGAAAACTTTGGGGCAGGTGGATGCCGTCGACGATGAAGCTGGCCATCAGGCGGTCTTCGGCGAGCTGTTCCCAGATGTAGTTCGGATGGCGGGCCATGACGGCATGCGCGCCATTGCCGAGGTGGGTGGACATGGTGGCGCCGGCCGAGACTGTGTTGCGGATCTGATCGCCAGTGGCCTTGGTGTGGCCGATGGAGACGACGACGCCGCGGCGGGCGACGTGTTCGGTGTAGGCGGGCGTGGCGTCCCACTCGGGCGACACGGTGACGATTTTGATGCAGCCTTCGCTCAGGTCCCACCAGCGGTCGAATTCGTTCGTATCGGGCGGGCGGACGGCAAAGGCGGGATGCGCGCCGCGCGGGCCGTCTTCGGGCGAGATGTGGGGGCCTTCGATGTGCAGGCCTTCCATGGCGCGGCCTTCGACGCCGAGGGAGGCGCGCGCTTTGGTGAGGTTGGCGATGGCGCCCGCCATGTGGTCCACCGAACCGGTGATGACGGTGGGGAAGAGGCACGTGACGCCGGTGGCGAACTGCACCTGAATGCTGCGGGCGATCTCCTCGTGCGGCGCGTGGGGCGAGCAGTAGTCGACGCCGGCGAATCCGTTGACCTGGATATCGACGAAGCCGGGGGCGAGGTAACGCGCGGGCCGCTCCGGTCCGAGGATGGGTTCGGCGGGATTGATCTGGTTGTCGAAGTGGAGCTCGACGGGCTGGCCGGTGAGGGCGTCAATGCCGGAACAAATTTGACTCATTTTGTTTTATCCACAAGATGTGCACACGGGCCTGCCGCTAAGCTTATGATTTCGCGCGCGGATATACCTGATGAAATCACGATACAACGCGCGAGATCGTACTGGCGCGAAGGCGGAGGGGTTGGTACAACTGACATGTTCAACGTGGGCGTGAGCCAGGCGGAATATCTCGGGGGAGGTGGCCGTCTGGTTTGCGCCCGCGTCGGACACCTCCCACCCAAGACAGTGTTCTACTTCACTCCGGCCGAAACCGGGACAGGAGTGAGCCAGCCATGGCGGTCGGGCTTGGTGCCGTTGACGATGGCGAAGAACTCGCGCTGAATCTCTTCGGTGATGGGACCGCGGCGGCCGGGTCCGATCTGAATGCGGTCGACGCTGCGCACCGGCGTGACTTCGGCGGCGGTACCGGTGAAGAAGATCTCGTCGGCGAGGTAGAGCATTTCACGCGGGATGTTGATCTCGACGATCTCGTGGCCGAGTTCCTGGGCAAGCGTGGTGGCCGTGGCGCGCGTGATGCCGCCGAGAACGGCTGCCGAAAGTGGCGGGGTATAGATTTTGCCGTCTTTGACGACAAAGATGTTTTCGCCGGAGCCTTCGCTGACGACGCCGTTGACATCGAGGGCGATGCCTTCGGAGTAGCCGTTGACTGCGGCTTCCATGCGGATGAGCTGCGAGCTGAGGTAGTTGCCGCCGGCTTTGGAGAGCGTGGGCAGGGTTTTGGGCGCCGAGCGGGTCCAACTGGACCCGCAGACGTCCACGCCTTGCGGGAGCGGTTGTTCGCAGAGGTACTTTCCCCATTCCCAACAGGCCATGTAAGTTTCGATGGGGTTCTTCCATCCCAGAACGCCGATTTCGCCGTAGCCGCGAAGGACGATGGGACGGATGTAGCAGGATTTGAGCTTGTTGACCGCGACGAGCTCAAGAGCGGCCTGGCTGAGCTCGTCCACGGAGAATCCGATGTTTTCAATGCGGTAGATCTTGGCCGACTCGATCAGCCGGCGCATGTGTTCGCGCAGCCGGAACACGGCGGGACCTTGCGCGGTTTCATAACATCGGATGCCCTCAAAGACCGAGCTGCCATAGCTGACGACATGGGAAAGGACATGAAGCTGCGCGTTGTGCCAGTCAATGAGCTTTCCGTTGTGCCAGATCTTCTCGGTGGGCTGTAACATTCCGCTATTATAGCGTTTAGAGCGATTCCGCCGGAAATAGGTGGATCTGGCTGGTAACGGAGTGTGCCAGTTCGACATCGTATCTGGGGAGGGCCTGCGCATGTTGCAGATTCGGATGAAGCGAGCGGCCGTGGTGGCGATGGCTTGCGCCGCGCTGGTGTACGGAGCGGAAAAACAGAAGGCACTGAAGCCGGGATTCAACCTGTTTTCGAAGGAACAGGACGTTCAGATGGGCCAGGAGTACGCGGCCCAGGTGGAGCGCGAGATGCCGGTGGTGGACAACGCGGAGTTGAACAAGTGGATCCGCAGCGTGGGAGCGAAGCTGGCGCGCGCACCCGAGGCGGACAAGTATCCCTACACGTTCAAGATCGTTTACGATCCTTCCATCAACGCGTTCGCACTGCCGGGCGGTCCAACGTTTACGCATACGGGGCTGATCGCTGCCGCCGACAATGAAGCGCAACTGGCGGGCGTGCTGGCGCACGAAATTTCGCATGTGGCGCTGCGGCATGGGACGAACCAGGCATCGAAGGCGCAGTTGCTGCAACTTCCGGCGATGTTGGGCGGCCAGATCCTCGGAGCCAAGGGCGGCATCACGGGAACGCTGGCGCAGTTGGGCATCGGGCTGGGCGCCAATTCGATGTTGCTTAAGTTTTCGCGCAACGCCGAGACGGACGCCGACGTGCTCGGTTCGCGCATCATGCATCAGGCCGGGTACAACCCGATTGAGATGGCGCGGTTCTTCGAGAAGCTCGAGGCCGAATCGGGCAAGGGCAACTGGATTACGAACATGATGGCGTCGCACCCGAATCCGGGCAACCGCCAGAAGCGCATTCAGCAAGAGATTCAGTTGATGGGCGCCAAGCAATACACGGGCGAGACGGGCGACTTCAAGAGGATTCAGCAGGTCACCAAGGGCTTGCCGAAGA
>CAYUZM010000593.1:0-4458 GCA_964449665.1 uncultured Solibacteraceae bacterium | reverse complement strand
ACGTCCGGCCTGAATCGATTCTGGCCGTCACTTTTACGAACAAGGCCTCCGGAGAGATGCGCGAGCGGGTGCACCATCTGCTCGCCGAATCCGGGCATTTCCGCTCACCCGTGGTTTCGACCTTCCATAGTTTCTGTGTGCGTACGCTCCGGCGCGACGGCGCTCCTCTCGACAAAATCCGTCCCGGCTTTACCCCTCAGTTCGTCATCTACGACGACGACGACCAACTCTCGCTCATCAAACAGATCTACCGCCAGATCGGCGTCGATGACAAGGCGCTGCCGGCCCGCCAGGCGCTCAGCCGCATCTCGAATGCGAAAAACCGGCACGATGGTCCGGAGGAGTTGCTGCGCCAGGCGCGCGATCCGAATGGCAAGAAGCTGGCGCAAATCTACGAACTCTACGAGGACAAGCTGCGCCAGGCCAACGCGCTCGACTTCGACGATCTCTTGCTCGAAACGGTTCGATTGCTACGCTCCGACGAACCCACGCGCGACGCCTACAACGCGCGCTATGAGTTCCTCATGATCGACGAGTATCAGGACACCAACCGCAGCCAGTATGAACTGATGCGGCTGCTCACCGTCCATCATTCGAATGTCTGCGTCGTGGGCGACGAGGACCAGTCCATCTATTCCTGGCGCGGGGCCGACATCCGGAACATCCTCGATTTCGAGAAGGACTATCCCGAGGCCGTCACCATCCGGCTGGAGCAGAACTACCGCTCTACCAAGCGGATTCTCGACGCCGCATCCACCGTCATCGCCAATAACCGCGAGCGCAAAGGCAAGACGCTGTGGACCGAAGGAGCCGCCGGCGACAAGATCACCGTCTACCAGGCCTACGACGCCGAAAACGAAGCCCTCTACATTGCCGACGAGATCAAGAAGTCGCTCGCCTACAACCCGTCGGACCGGGTGGCAATTCTCTACCGCACCAACGCGCAATCGCGGCAGGTGGAGGAGGCCATGCGGCGCAACAACATCCCGTATGTCGTGGTGGGCGGCACCAGTTTCTATCAGCGCGCCGAGATCAAAGACGTCATGGCATACCTGAAGCTGAGCATCCTGCCGCAGGATTCGATCAGCCTGATGCGCGTGGTGAACACGCCCGCCCGCGGTATCGGCAAAACCACCATGGAGCAGGTGGAGCAATACGCCGCACAGAACCGCAAGAGCATGTGGGACGCCATCGGCGACATGCTCGAAAAGAAGTCTCTCCCAGGCCGCGCCGACGCCGCTCTGGCCGCCTTCCGCCGCATGATGCAGGATCTTCATTCCACCGCCGCCACGCAGCCGGTAAGCGAACTGCTCGAAGCCATCATCGAGCGCACCGGCTACCGCCGCATGCTCGAACAGGACAAAGCGGTGGAAAATGAGTCGCGGCTGGAGAACTTGAACGAGCTGCTCAATGCCGCCGCCGAGGCTGCCGAGCGCGGCGAAACGGCTTCCGATTTTCTCGACCACGCCGCGCTGGTTGCCGACTCCGACCAACTGGACGAAAGCGCCCGCGTCTCCATGCTCACCGTCCACAATGCCAAGGGACTTGAGTGGCCGGTGGTGTTCCTGGCAGGCCTGGAGGAAGGCCTGTTTCCGCACTCGCGTTCGCGCGATAGCGAGTCGGCGATGGAAGAAGAGCGCCGCCTCTGTTACGTCGGCATGACGCGCGCGCAGCGCAAACTCACGCTCTCCTGGGCGCGCGCGAGGCGCAAATTCGGCGGCGGTCCGCTGGAGCCGGCCATCCGCTCGCGCTTCCTGTCGGAAGTTCCGCCGGAAGTGATCGAGAAAAAAGGCGCTGCCGACCGGCCCGACTTCTCGGCCGCAGCGGGCGAATTGAGCCTTGGATTGGAGCGCCACGAGGTCCGCGAAGCGGCCCGGCGCAACCTCTACACCGGAAAGACTTATAATTCTCTAGAGAACATCTCTGAGTTCTTCCAGTCGCGCGGCATGCGGCCTCCGCCAAACGCCCCGGCTGCGGCGCCGGCTCCGGCTGTTGCGCAGCCCCAGTCCACAATCGCCGCCAGGCCTCCACGCCCGAAGCGAAAGTTCGGCGCGGGCTCGGAGGTGGAACATCCGAAGTATGGCCGTGGCAAAGTGCTCCGCAGGGAAGGTGATGGCGAGGATGCAAAGCTCACCATTCTGTTTCCCGGTCACGGTATGAAGAAAATCGTGGAAAAATTTGCAGGATTGAAGATCGAAGAATGAATACAAAAACAGTTGCCGACAAGACCGAACGTAAGAAGCTGAAGCGCGTTGCGCGTAAGAAGGCCGCGCCGAAAGCCAAACGGGCTGACAGCGTCGCCCGCGGTTCCACCAAGAAAAAAGTGAAGACGGTCGCCAAGGGCCAGCGTAAGCGCTAGCGGCGGCACGTCACTCGAGTTCATTGCGGCGGCGCACTCGCGCCTATACTGGCAGTCATGCGCCGCCGTTGGTTCCTTCTCTTCCCACTCCCGCTACTTGCGCAGACGCGTGGCGTTTCGCTCAAAGTGGCGGCCGTCCAGTTCCGTTCTTCCAACAAGATCGCCGAGAACCTGCCGCGGATCCTCGAACACTTGCGGGCGCTTGCCGCGCAAGGCGTGCGTGACGCCATCTTTCCCGAGTGCGCCGTGACGGGCTATGATCGCGACGCCGTTCTTGCCGCCGCTCCCGAAGAGCTTGCCGCGGCCGAACAGGCGTTACGCGCCGCCTGCCGCCAGCACAAAATCGCTGCGATTGCCGGCACCGCCTACAAGACGGCGGCTCATCTGTACAACGTCGCGCTCGTGATCAACTCGCAGGGCGGCCTCGTCGAGCGCTATGCCAAGGTCTATCTCGCCGGCGAGCGGTGGTTCACGCCCGGCAACCATATCGCCTATTTCGAACTCGAAGGCGTACCGTCTACCGTCATCATCTGCCACGACGAGCGCTATCCCGAACTGGTCCGCCTGCCCGCCATCGAAGGCGCGCGCGTGGTCTATTACATCAGCCACGAATCGGGCGTCGAGCAGGAATCGAAGCTGGCTCCCTATCGCGCCCAGTTGATGGCCCGGGCCGTCGAGAATGGCGTGCACATCGTTGCCGCCAACGCGCCGGCCAATCGCGCGGGCGGCGGCTCGCACGGCCAGTCCCGCATCGTCGCCCCAGACGGCAACATCCGCCACGAGGCATCGATGTTCGGCGAGGAGGTGCTCATCGACACCCTCGAAATCAAGCCTGGCAAACTCGACCGCCCCCTGAACGAAGCCCTTGGCGACTGGTGGCGATCGGGCGTCGAGTGGATGCGGACGCGTGCTTCGCGTCCGCTTGAATGACGTGCTCTCCGCGCCCCGTCAGTCCAACTGCAATTTCAGAATCTGCCCACGCAGTTCCACGATGAACAGCTCCTGCGTCGCAGCGTCGTAGGCCAAACTCACCGGTGTGATCAGCGGTGTTGCCAGCACCTTCGATCCGGTCGAGTCGAATCGCACCAGCCGTCCCGGCGGCGGCGGAGTGGCGCTTTGGTTCAGGCTGAACTCAAGCACATAGAACTGCGACCCGTGCGCCGCCGTCTCCCGCCACAAGACATCAGTGGCTGATGTCAGGCCATTGATGAATGGCTCAACGGTTCCCGCGTCGGGATTGATCGCCTGCACCTTCGTGTTGCCTGGGACGAAAGGGAACCCGCTGAGGAAGCTCACCAGCAACTGATCGCCATAGAGCCGCACGCTTGTCGGCACGGCATCGACCACGGGCGGGCCAACGGTGGTCGGGTTCGGTACGGGCGGGAAGCGCACGATCCGCTTCCATCGCCCCGTTGCGGTATCGATGCGCACAATCGAGTTCATCGAAGCGTCGTTCCCGTAGAGCGTTTTGCCATCCGCCGTGAGCGCCAGTCCCCATGGATTGGTGAACTTGTGAATCGTATTCGGGTGGGGCTCCGAGATGGGAAACCGCATCAGAATCGAGAGCCGCGCCGTTCCGCCACTTCCATCGGTCAGCGTCACTTCGGCTCCATCGCCCAGTGATCGCTGATGCTGAGGCGTCATTGCGAACGTGCCGGCGATCAGATCAAGGTCTTGATCGAATTTCGCCTCGATGACGCTGGCGAAGATCGGCGACGATACGCCCGCGGGATTGTGAATCGAGGTTCCCGGCGTGGTGCCGCTTCGCTCCGAGTCGCCCGGACCAATCTCGAAGTAGAGCGTACGGTCGCGTATGGCGAGTCCCGAGGCTCCGGTGCCTCCCGTGCCGGTCACTTCGGTTCCCGAGGGAAGTCCTTCGAAGAGGCTGCGTCTGGCACCCGCGCGGGTAAGAAAGGAAATCCGGCCGCTGTTGGGCTCCGTGCTCGTCTCCGAAACAAGGAAGTTGCCGCGCGGAGTCAAGACAATCCTTGTGGGTGGCTGTAGTCCCGTGGCGACCACCGTTGGCTGGCACCAGATTGGAGCCGCAATCAGGAAGAGCGAAAGCAGATGTTTCTTTGGCATGAGGTGGAGTGTAGGGA
>CAYUZM010000592.1:0-4460 GCA_964449665.1 uncultured Solibacteraceae bacterium | reverse complement strand
TCGGCGCATTGTCGTAGAGCGGCAAAGTGGTCGCGTCGGAACGCACGCCCTGGTAGACCACCTGCAAATCGATGCGCCCCTGGCCCGCGATTTCGAAGGGAACCATTACCTGCAATTGCGTGGCGCTGGCGGAAAGCAGCGGCGCCGCGATGTTGTTCATGAAAACCTGCACGCCTGAAAGGATCTGGGGTAGTTGCCGTGTCCCGCTCAGCGAAGCGACCACCAGGCTCGGCGGCCCGAGGCCCGTGCCATAGATAAACATAGTCGACCCGGGCGCGAAGTCTTTCAGCAGGCCCGCGCCGTTGGACACCTCGCGAATGGCAGGCTTCGCGCCGCCGATCGTGAGGGTCACCGGAATCGTGATCGTTTGCCCCGCCCCCGGCGAGGAGACCGTGACCGTGCCGTTGTAGATTCCGGCGGCCAAGCCCGCGGTCACCACCGACACGCTGAACGTAGCGGGCGTATTGGCGCTCACCGGCGTCACCGTCAGCCAGCCGGGCGTCGACGCCGCTGCCACGGTGGCGGTAAGGTTCGACGTGACGGAGATGCTCTGCGCGGGCGGGTCGCCGCCGGTGGGAGAACTGGTGAATTGCAACTGCGTGGGCGACGCGCTGAGCGTAACCGACCCCGTGACCACCAGCGTGACACCCACCAATTGCACTCCGCTATTGGCGCCCGGCGAGGAAAAGATGATGCTTCCCCGGTAGGTCCCCGGCGCAAGGCTGGCGGGAGAAACCGTTACGGTGAGTGTTTGCGGCGTAGTCCCCGTTAAGGGCGAAATGCTCAGCCACGCCGAACCGACCGCCACGGTCGCGGAGTAGCCGGTGGAGGGACTGCTGGAAATCGAGACCGTCTTCGTTACTTGGGCCCCGCCGGCGGTGCCGTCAAAGAGCAACGTGGAAGGTGATACGGAGAGCGCCGGCGCGCCGGTAATCACCAGCGTCACGGGGACGGTATGGGAGCCGAGAATTCCGGGTGTGGCGAGCGTAATGGAACCCGTATAGGTCCCCGCCTGTAAACCCGTCGGATCGACGGCAACTTCAATATTGGCGGGCGTAATGCCCGTATTGTTGTTGTCGAGCTTCAACCACGGGCTCGACTCAGGCGCTGTCACGCTGGCGATGAAGATGACCGGGGAGATATAAGAGATGGAAAGCGTCTGCGGCAACGGCGCTGGATCGCCGTACTTGTAATTGAACAATAGCGGGCCGGAAGTGGTCCAATTCTGCGAACCCGGGTCTACCGTCAATGAGACGTTCACCAGTTGAAAACTAAGCGGATTGGTGGCGAACGTAATCGTGACCAGCCCGTTGTAGGTGCCCGGAATCAGGTCCGTGGGATTAACAAACACATTCACTGTTGCCGGAACTGTCGTGGGATCGATCGTGGCGAAGATCCACGATTGATTCCAACTGACCGAAAATGTCGCCGAGCTATTGCTGACTAGGAACTGTTGGGACGGAGGCACGGACCCGCCCGTGGTGTAGGTGTAGCTGAGTTGCGTCGGGTTGACCTGCGACGGCGGCGCAACGGTGACGGTCAAGGTGATGCCGATGGTAATTGTTGCCGCGCCCGGAGAGCTGACGGTAATGGAAGCGGTGTACGTGCCAATGGCCAGCCCGGTGGGCAATACGTTCACCGTCAAAATGGAAGGTGCGGTCGCCGACGACTGGCTATAAAAGAGCCATGAGGCTCCACTGCCCGAAACGGAGATGAGCGCGTTGGTGGGAGCGCTGGTAATCGAAACCGTCTGCGAAGGCGGCGTCTGCGTCCCGGAATTCTGAAGGAACGTCAACTGATTCGGTGAGGCGAGCAGTGTTGGCTGCGCATGTGCGCCGGGCGCCGCCAGCAACGAAAATAGGGCGGCACTGGCCATGGCCAGGACAGATCGGTGGGCATGGGAACTCCGAGCAGGTAGGCCTTGCAAAGCCATGGCAGTTACCCTCTTTCTCTAAATCTTCGTCTAACCCTTGTGATACCACGACGGCTCAGAAAAGAAAAGGGTTACTGTCAATCGGCGTGAGTTAGTCGGGCAAAGCTTGATTGCGGAGCCATTCGGTGAGCCGGTCGGTCCAGGTGTCGGTCGGAGCGCCCGATTTACGCATGCCGAATCCGTGGCCGCCGCGCGGAAAGATGTGGAGCTCAGCCGGCACTTTGGCCTGCTTCCACGCCGAGTATAAGCGCAGGGTGCCGTCGACGATTCGCGGATTGTCATCGTGGGCGACAGCCATAAAAAGCGGTGGCGCGCCGGCCGGTACCGCCAGTTCGGCGGGCACGGCGGGGTAGACCGGCATGGCGAAATTGGCTCGCGTGGCGGGATCGGCGGAGAGGGCGGCGGCCGCGGCTACATAGCCTCCCGCGGAGAAGCCGACAATGCCAATGCGCGCCGGATTGACCTGCCATTCGGCTGCGTGCTCGCGCACATGCTTCATCGCCAGCAGGCCGTCTTCGGCTGCCGCCTTTCGATTCGTATCTCCGTCGCCGAGCGTTACGCGGTATTTCAGCAGAAACGCCGTGAAGCCGAGGGAGCTAAGCCATTTGGCTACATCGGTGCCCTCCTTGTCGATGGCGAGATGAACAAACCCGCCTCCAGGGGCGACGATGATCGCCGCGCCGTTGGGCCGCGATGGCGCAAACACGGTCAGTGTAGGGCTGGTGATCTTTCGTATGCGCCGCTCGGTGTCATTCGGGCCGACGAACACCTCTTCGCTCGCCGGAAGGTCTGGGCGCAGGCTGATCACGGAGCCGCCGGCGGGAACAAGCAAGCCGCGCCTCTGCATCCAATCGGCGAGCAGGCCCGTCCAGGCGTCACAAGACTTGCCCTTCTTGTTCATGCCGAAACCGTGGCCGCCGTCGGCGAACACATGCAATTCCACGGGCACCTTCGCCTTCTTCCAATCGTTCATCAACGCGGTAGCCGACGTGGTCATCCTCTCGTTGTCATCCTGAGCAACGGCGGCGAACACCGGCGGCGCATCGGCGGGAACCGTGTAATTCGCCGGCGAGACGGCGTAAATCGGGACGGCGAAATCGGGCCGGCTCTCTGCCGTGTATTGCGTCGCCACGCCGACGGCCAGGTAGCCTCCAGCCGAGAATCCCAGAACGCCGATTCGCTTGGGGTCAACGTTCCATTCGGCCGCGCGCTGGCGGACGGTCTTCACCGCAAGCAGCCCGTCTTCGATACATGCCTTCTGGCTCGCCTCACGGCTTTCCAAACCCACGCGGTAGCGCAAGACGAACGCCGAAACGCCCCGCTCATTCAGCCATTTGGCCACGTCGCGTCCTTCGTGCTCAATCGCCAGAATATTCCAGCCTCCACCGGGCGCCACTACCACCGCCGTCCCATTCGGTTTGGGCGCAAGGTAAACCTCCATCACCGGCCGCTTCACCTTGCGCACCCATTTTTCCAACGGGCTCTTCACGTGAACGTTGTTTGCCTCAGGCGTGTAGAGTTCTTCGCCGGCGGGCAGGTCCGGACGAAGGACGACTTCGCCGGCGGCGAGCGCCTGCAGAGTAAACACGGCGAGCGACAAGGCCAGGCACAGTGGTTTTGGCATAGCCGCTATTCTATGACGCCGGAACCGGCCGCGTTGGCCGCCAGCGGCTCTGATAAACTACGGGATTCTCATGACCTCATCAGAGCTCCGCAACAAACTGATAGGCGTCTTCGGATTCCCGATTACGCCGTTTAAGAGTGATCTCTCGATCGATCACGATGGATTGGCCAAGATTGCCGATTGGATGTGCGGGTACGCGTTCTGCGCGCAAGTCGCCGCGGGCGGTACGGGCGAAATCTACTCGATGACGGTCGACGAGAATATTGAGACCGTTCGCACGGTCGTGAAAGCCGTGAACGGCCGCATGCCCGTCGTTGCGGGCGTCGGCTACAACGTGCCGATGGGCCAGGCCATGGCGCGCGGTATGGAAGAGGCCGGCGCCGACGCGTTGCTTGTCATGCCCCCTTACTACACGAACGCCCCGTGGGAAGGGCTGTTGCGTTACTACGAGGAAATCGGAAAGGCCTCCGGATTGCCGCTATCCCTCTATTCGCGCGATTGGGCCGCGTTTACGCCCGACCAAGTGGCCCAGTTGTGCGACCGCGTACCCACACTCACCTTCTGGAAGGATGGCCAGGGCGACGCCCGGAAGTATCAGCGCATCATCGCCAAGGTGGGCGACCGGTTGGCCTGGATCGGCGGCATCGGCGACGATTGCGCCCCGGCCTACTTCGCCATCGGCGTGCAGGCCTACACGTCTTCGATCTCCAACGTCGCGCCCAAGCTCTCGCTCCAGATTGCCGAAGCCGGACTAAAGGGCGACCGCGACACAATGAACGACCTGATGAAAAAGTACGTGCTGCCGCCCCACGCCGTGCGCCACACAAATAAGGGCTGGGAAAGCCCCGTCATGAAGAACACGATGGACCAGAATGAGATGCCGGGCGGGCCCGATAGCCCCCC
>CAYUZM010000591.1:575-4463 GCA_964449665.1 uncultured Solibacteraceae bacterium | reverse complement strand
GCGCTATTCACGTCGCTGGTGGCGCGGCGGGGACCGTATGAGCACAACATTCACGTCTCCTGCACGAAGGGCGCGATCGAGTTCTCGTGCCAGAAGGCGAATGCGTGGCGTGTGATTCCAGAGCTCAACCTGGGGATGGCCGCGCAGGCATCCGAGATGCGGCAATATCTGGCGGAGTTGCCCGCGCTGGTGACGGCCGCCCGTACGGGCGGAGATTGGCTGGAGTCGTACCAGGTGCAGTGGCGTGAGTTCATCTCGGCGGTTCGTGAGGGTACGCGAGTGCCATGTACCGTGGCAGAGGCAGCGGAGGCCGCGCGGGTGTGCATCGCATTGGCGGAGAGCGCGGGATGAAACCGGCACTCTCGGTGATCCTTGCGGCGTCGGGCGGATACGCGGCGGTTCGTGCCACGGTGCAACGGGTGAAGCGGCAGGGATGCGCCCAGCAGATCGAATTGATCGTAGTTGGTTTTGGGGGCGATGTTCGTGTGGCGGATGAGGACGCGCGGCATTTCTGGGGCTGCCAGGAGATTGCACTCGAACGGCCGGTGTCGGTTGCCATAGCCAATGCGGAAGGCGTGCGGCGGGCGAAAGCGGACATCGTGGTGTTCGGCGAGGATCATTGTTTCCCCGACCCGGGTTGGGCTGAGGCGCTGATCGAGGCGCACCGCGCGCCTCATGCCGTGGTGGGACCCGTGTTCCGGAACGCGAATCCGGGCTCGGTGGTGAGTTGGTGCGATTTCCTGATTGCTTACGGCACTTGGATGGAGCCATCGGCGGCGGAACTGCGGCCATTTCTGCCAGGACACAATTCAAGCTATAAGAGAGCGGAACTGCTGGCCTACGGCGAACGATTGGCCGAGGTGCTGGAGTCGGAAACGGTGCTGCATTACGAACTCTGCGCAAAAGGGAAGACGCTCTACCTGGAACCGAAAGCGCGCGTGGCGCACATGAATTTCGCGATGCTGCCCGTGTGGACGAAGGTTCAGTTCTACCAGGGCTGGGTGTTTGGCGGAAGCCGCGGCGCGCACTGGCCGTTGGCCAAGCGGCTCTTGTATGCGGCTGCCTCGCCGATGATTCCCGTGGTGCGGTTCGCCAGAATCGTGAAGCAATTGCTCGCTCCCGGCAGACCGGCGGCGCTGCTCTTTCGCATCACGCCGGGCTTGGTGTTTGGGTTGTCGGTGGACGGGTTCGGACAGATGCTGGGCTATCTGTTCGGGCCGGCACAATCGGCTGAAGTGCTGAGCGGCTACGAGTACAACAGGATCCGGTTCGTCTCGTTGCGGGAGCGCGAGGAATCGGCGGTGCCGGATGGGTGAGGCTCTCGATTTCTCGATCGTCGTCACCACGCGAAACCGTCCCCAGCAGTTGGCGCGGCTCTTGGGCGCTCTGGGAGCGCTGGACTATGCGCCTGAACGCTTCGAAGCGATTGTTGTGGACGATGGAAGCGATGTTCCGCTGGTGGGCGCGATGGGCGCGGCTCCCGCGCATCTGCGGCTGACGGCGTTGAGGCGCGAACATGCGGGTCCCGCCGTGGGACGGAATCAAGGCGCGGCGGCGGCGAAGGGGAGATGGCTCGCGTTCGTGGACGACGATTGCGAACCGCATCGGGAATGGTTGACGGCGCTGGCGCGCAGGCATGAGACCGCGGGAGGCGCGATAGTGGGCGGAAGAACCGTGAATGGCCTGCCGTCGAATCCCTATTCGGCTTCGAGCCAGTTTATTGCCGACATCGTGTACGCCTACTACAACGGCGATGGCACGGATGCGCGCTTCTTCGCGACCAACAATATGTCGGTTCCGAGGGATCAGTTTCTTTCGATGGGCGGGTTCGATGAGTCGTATGAGTTCGCGTGCGAGGACCGGGACTTCTGTGCGCGGTGGAAAGAAGCGGGGCGTTCGATGGTGTATGAACCGGCGGCGCTGGTGACGCATTCGCATCCGTTGCGGTTGCGGTCCTATTGCCGGCAGCACTTTTCGTATGGGCAGGGCGCGGTGGCGTTTCATCGCAAAGTGGAGGCGCGCGGCGCGGGGCATTTGCGCGACCACTTTAGATTCCACGCGCGCATGCCGTACTGGTTTGCGGACGCCTGGCGGAGGCATCGGGCGGGAATGGCCGTGCGGGTCTGGATGTTGCTGGTCGTGTGGCAGGTGGTGAACGCGGCGGGGTATTTCTATGAGCGTTGGCGGAGGTAGTAGGAGTCCCCAGTCCTCGGGGCTCGCCTCCTCAATGCTCGCAGCGGTGGAGCGTCTCCCACTCGGAGAAGGCGTCCTTTTCGGTGGCCGCTTTGCCGACAAATGCACGAAGCGCTTCGGTGGGCGCGGTCAGAATGGCGTGGCGTTCGCCGTCGAGTAAGCTCCAGACGTGGGCGATGGATTTCGGATGCGCCTTGAGATGTTTGTTCAGCCAGGCGCCGTCGAGGTACTGAGGCTTCATCGTGCGACCATCGAGGTTCAACTTCCAGATGGAGTGCGCCGGGATGCAGCCGACGCAGCCGTCGAAGTGCTCCGGCGTGGATTTGAGCAGCAGGTTGGCGTAGATTTCACCGTTCAGTTGGACGAGGCGCGCTTCGTAGGTCCACGGCGAAGGCGGGCCGTTGCGGCGCATGACGATTTCGTAGGTGAACTCTTGCGGCGGCTTCACGGCGAACCTGTAGTTGTGTTTGGCGTCGGCCCAGTTCACTTCGAAGCCTGGGAGCAGAACTTTGTCAGCCGCGACGAAGAGCGGCTGAAGCGACGGCGCCTGGCAGGCGGTGAGTCCGAGGGCGAGAGAGATGAGGGCGAGGGGACGAATGGTGTTCTTCATTGGGGGCCGGCGCGGTTGATGAGGTTGCGCAGGGCGCACGGTTTGCTCACGCACTTCCCGGCTTCGATGTCGGCTTCGGTGAAACGGGCGAAGAGGATTTCCATGGCCTTGGTGCGTTCGCGGTCGTAGACGATGGTGAAGGTGCCGTCGGGGGCCTGGAAGCCGTCGGGATACGAGATATTCTGGCGGTCGTCCAGGAGCAGGCCTCCGGTCCAGGTGGCGCCGTCGTCGTGAGAGAGTTCGGCGGTGAGGTAGGTACGGCGCGATTCGTTGGCGGCGAGCGTGGCGGGCCAGTTGTGGCGGATGAGCAGGAGCTTTCCGCTGGCGAGGCGGCGGATGAAGAAGCGGGCGTTGGTGTGATGAATGCCCGTATCGGCGCCGTTGCTCCAGGTACGGCCTTGATCGTTGGATGTGCTGGAGCCGATGCCGTACTTTGTGCGCACGAAGACCTGCCAGGCGCCGTTGGCGCGCTCGATCATCATGTGTTCGTCGAAGGCCGCATCGGGGACGCGCGGCCCGGGGATTGTTTGAAACGTTTTGCCCTGATCGCGGGTGATGAGGAGATGGGCGCCGTTGCGTTCGCCGTTGTCGTGGATGAGGGAGGCCATGAGTTCGGGCGTGAGACCGAGTTTGTATTCGGCGTTCATCTGCTCGATGTTCGGTTTGACGGTCCACCACATGGCGGCGGGGAAGAGCCATTCGCCCGAGCGCAGCACGGTGGGCTTGTTCATCATGACGCCGTCGGCGAGGCGGCGCGGCGCGGACCACTTGGGCTTGGCCGAGTCGGGGTCGCGCGTGTGCATTTCCCAGACGCCGCTGCGGCCGTCGAACTTACCCGCGCCTTGGGTCCAAGAGAGCCAGAGCGCGCCGGTGGGGTCGAGCCAGAGACAGGGGTCGAAGGCGCGCACGAAGCCGGCGGTGTCAACGACGAGCGTATCGGTCCACGTCTTGCCGTTGTCGGCGCTCGAGACGAGCACGACATAGTTGTCCGGTCCTTCGCCGGGACCGCCGGTGTACCAAGTGGCCCAGAGGCGGCCTTTGGGTGCGCGTTCGATACCGGGGATGCCTTGGAACTTGCGAGTGGG
>CAYUZM010000591.1:0-565 GCA_964449665.1 uncultured Solibacteraceae bacterium | reverse complement strand
GGACGGCGGGATTCTGGCCGGGAGCGATTGGCGCAAGGGGCCCGGGGGCGGCGTTTGGGTGCGCGTTGGTAACCGGGGATGCCTTGGAACTTGTGAGTGGCGGTGGCGTACTGGGGCGGGGGATTGTCGTGGACTTGCGGCGGCTGGAGAGCCGGATCGGCAGCGGCGGCGAGGAGCAGAAAGTGAAAGGGCGCGATGAGCATCGCTATGATGCTATCGCGCCCAGTGACTTGTGAGTGCGGTGAGCTACTCGGTATCCCATTCCTTTTCAAGCATCCGCGTATACTCGCCGCTGGCGAAGAGCTCGAAATCGAACTCCGAGGGTTCGAGGCCGGGGAAGATGGTGGCCTGCTGGCGGCAGAAGTACATGTGGTCGGCGTAGCGGTAGTAGTGGCGGACGAACTCGTCGCTCAATTGGAAGCGGTCGGGCACTTCGGCGTAGACGCAGTTGAGGCCGATGGCGCGCATGAAGATGGCTTTGTAGTCGGCCACGCCCCAGGCCTTCAGTTTGGCGATGACCTTGGGCGGGGTGTGCTCGACGAGGTAGACGGCGAAGCTTTGGAAT
>CAYUZM010000590.1:0-4470 GCA_964449665.1 uncultured Solibacteraceae bacterium | reverse complement strand
CCGAGCGTCCCGCCGAACTGATTGAACCGGAACGGCGCCTTCGCGGTATTGCTCTGCCTGGCGAAGTAGTCGTTGTCGCTCAGCTTTTCGTGGCGGAAAAACTCATAGGCCGTGAAGCGCAGTTCGTTGGTCCCGCTCTTGGTCACCACGTTGAACACGCCCCCCGCCGCGCGCCCATACTCGGCGCTGAACGAATTCGTCTCTACCTTGAACTCCTGCACCATGTCCGGATTGGCATTGATCACCGGCTGGTTCTGCGTCGAGGTTGAATTCGGCGCCCCGTCCAGCAGGAACTCGTTCGATGACGCCCGTTGCCCGTTGATCGAGTACGACACCGTCGAGATCTGATCGATCACCACGTTGTTCACGCCCGTGGACGGCCTCACGCCCGGCACCAGCATTGCCAGCGCATACGTGTTCCGCCCCAACAGCGGCAGCTCCGTCACCTGCTTGTTGCCGATCACCTGCCCCAAGGTCGAGCTCTCGCTATCCAATAGCGGCGTCTGCGCCCGCACCTCCACCGTTTCGCTTACGCTCCCCAACTGCAGCGCAATGTCCAGCCGCGCCACCTGCGCCACGGCCAGCGTCAACCCCGTCTGCCGCACTGGCACGAAACCCTGCTTGGTGATCGATACCTCGTATCGCCCCGGCTGCAGCGCGGGCAGCGTGTAGTATCCCTCCGACGTGGAAGAAGTGGAGACCTCAATCCCGGTATCCGCGGAACGTGCCTTCACATCCGCCCCGGGCATCACGGCGCCTGTCTGATCCGTGATGCGTCCTGTGAGCGTTGCCACCTGTGCAAACGCGGCCGCGGTGAACGCCAACGTGGCGATCGCTAATCTGGTCATGTTCCCCCCTCACGAAATCCCCTCAATGCCGGGCTCTAACCGCGCCCGCAAGTCAAATTAGATCTATACGTTTGCTTAAAGAATGTCAATCCGAGCCCTCGCCTGAGCCCGAACCCGCGCCATTAGAACCCGCCGCCCCCCTCCTCCAATACCAATAGAAGGGCAAACCCGCCGCAATAATCGCCAGTCCCGCCAGCGACTGCACCGGTTGTGTGTAGAGCGTGTTGGCGAGCAGCGCCACCGTCACCACCAGGAAGACAGCGGGGACCCATGGGTATCCCACCGCGCGGTACGGCCTTTCGGCCGCGGGTTCTCTCCGCCGCAGCACGATCACGCACGACGCCGTGACGGCATAGAACAGCCAGAGCGAAAACACCGCGTAATCGGTGAGCCGGTCGTAGTTCCCCGTTAAGGCGAGCGCGCTCGCGAGCGCCGCCGCGAAGAAACCCGCCCGCACCGGCACCCCGCCCGCCGACAAGCGGTTCAACGCACCGAAGAACAACCCGTCTTTCGCCATCGCATACGGCACGCGCATGGCCGGCGCCAGTCCCGTGTGCAGCGCGCCGAAGGACGAAATCAGCATTCCCGCTGCCATCAGCGCCGCCGCGCCGGCGCCGAAGACGCGCGTCAGCGTCAACGTCGCCACCGAGGAAGCCACCGGCACGGAAGCCACTTCGAGCGGTGTCAGCGTGTAGAAGTACGATGCGTTGGCGAACAAATACAGCGCGCCCACCACAAACACCGCCAGCACAAACGCTCTCGGAATCGTCCGCTGCGGATCACGCACCTCGCCCGCCATGGGAGCGAACTGCGCCCAGCCCTGGTAGCCCCACAACGCGCCGATCATCGCCGCTCCGATGCCCGCCATTCCGCCCCGTGTCGCCGCCGGAACCGCTTCGCATGCGCCGCCGGCACCCGTCATGGCAAAGTGCATCCAATCGCCCTTGGAGAAAAGGAACGCGCACACACCGACCGCGCACACCACGGCCACCTTCACCACCGTAAACCCCGTTGCCACCGCGCCCGTTGCCTGAACCGAGTACGAGTTGATCAAGGTGGCCAGGAGAATCGCCGTCACGGACACGAGCGCGAGGTGATTTGCCAGCGCCCCGTCGAAGACGATGTTCAGGAAGATCGCCGTCGATACCGATTGCGCAGCAATCGAGGCCGGCCGCGTGATCCCGCTGAACGCCCACCCCCATAGGAACCCCGCGCGTTTCCCGTAGGTCCGGCGGATGAACACATACTCGCCCCCGGCCTCCGGCATCATTGCCGCCAGTTCCGCATAGCAGAGCGCGCCGGCCAGAACCAACAACCCCGCCGCCAGCCACACCGCCAACACCGCCACTGGCGAATCCACGTTACACGTCATCACGCGCGCCTTCAGGAACACGCCCGTGCCGATCATGTTGGCAATGTTCAGCGACGCCGCCGACGTGAGCGTTAATCCCCGAACCAGCTTCGCCATGTGGACGACTATGCTACTAAACGCTCACCCAATCCATGGGAACCGGCGTTCAAAACGACACCCAGCGCGGGAGCATCCGGTTCTCCCGCGCCTGCCGCTCCAACTCCTCGCGGAAATCCGGATGCGCCAGCGAGATCAGCGCCATGGCACGCTCGGGAACCGACTTCCCTTTCAAGTTCACCATCCCGTATTCGGTCACGACGTACATCACGTCCGAACGCGGGGTGGTTACGATGTTGCCCGGCGTGAGGTCGAGAACAATCCGGCTCCGCCGCTCGCCGCGCTTCTCATACGTCGACGACAGGCAGATGAACGACTTCCCCCCGCGCGAGGCATAGGCGCCCCGCACGAACTGCAACTGTCCGCCGGTGCCGCTGATGTGCCGGTGCCCGTCGCTTTCCGAGGCGCATTGCCCCTGCAGATCGATCTGAGTCGTGTTGTTGATCGAGACCACGCGGTCATTCTGCATGATCATGTGGGGCAGGTTCGTGTGGTCCACGGCGCGGCACTCGAAGTCCGGATTCCGGTCGAGCGCCTCATAGAGATACGCCGAACCCAGCGCGAAGGTGTAGACGATCTTGCCCGTGTCGAGCGCTTTGTTGGCGCCCGTGACGCGGCCCGCCCGGTACAGGTCCACCATGCCGTCGATGAGCATCTCCGTGTGCACGCCCAGGTTCCGCACGCCGCTTTCCAGCAGCAGCGTGCACACAGCGTTCGGCATCGCTCCAATGCCGATCTGCAGGCAGGCGCCATCCTCTACCTCGGCCGCAATCCTGCGCGCCACGGCCCGGTCCACTTCTGTCGGCGCCGGATTCGGCAGTTCGGCGTTGGGCGCGCCGTCGCCCTCGATGATGTAGTCCACCTCGCTGACATGCACGCTGTTCCCATCGCCGTGAGCGAACGGAAGCGCGCGAGAGACCTCCACAATCACCATGCGCGCCCGCTCGATCATTGCCCGGTTCCATAGGCTGGTGGCGCTGAAGTTGAAGTGCCCATCGCCGTCCATGGGGCAGGTTTTCAGAATCACGATGTCCACAGGATCGAGAAAACGCCGGTAATAGCCGGGCACCTCGCCCAGGTTGAGCGGCATGTAGTGGCACAGCCCGGCGTCGTGTTGCTTGCGGTCGTATCCGGTGAAATGCCAACTGAAGAAATGGAAGTGCCGCCCCTCGGGGTCCTGCTCCACCACGGCGCGCGGCCGCACCGACAGGCAGGAGCGGATCTTCACGTTCTCCAACTCGTCCCGCCGCGCCGCCAGCGCCTGGTCGAAAACGTCCGGCTGGCTCAACGCCACGCCATAGTCCAACCACATTCCCGACCGCACCAGGGCCGCGGCCTCACCGGCCGTGATTGTTTGCGCCGGTGCGCCCGCCGTCCGCCTCAACCCACTTCCTCGTTTGCTCTTCTCAGCAGGCTTCGCATATAGGCAACGCAGTAGGCGGTCCCGGCGCGGCGGATGCCTTTGTCGCCCGCCAGCTCCGGCACATGGTCCGGCACCACCGTCCCGTTGAACTTCACCTTCCGCAGCGCCTTCATCACTTCGTACATGTTCACGTAGCCATCGTCGGTGAAGGTCTCCACGAACTTCGGCAGCGGTGAGCTGACGTTCCGGAAATGGACGTCGGCAATCTTGCCGCGCCCACCGAAGTCCTCAATCATTTCGAAGACATCCTTGCCCATGTGCGCCCCGCCTTCCATCCACGTTCCTACGCAGAAGGTCAGCCCGAACGCCTTCGACGAGCCCGCGATCTTCTCCGCCCGCGCATATCCCTCGTAGTTAATGAGCACCTTCGCCACGCCGTTCATTTTCGCCAGTGGCGGATCGTCCGGATGCAGGGCCAGGCGCACGCCCGCCTTTTCGGCCACCGGCAGCACGGCTTTCATGAAATAAGTGAACGTCGTCCAGATATCCTCGGCCGAATACTCACGCTCGAAGGCCTGCTTCTCCACCTTGTTGCGAAAGTCGTCCACGGAAAACTCGCGCGCCTTGTACTTGCGCGGCGACTCGACCGTCGAGGTCGTATACGTGTTCGCCGGATGCCAGTCGATATTGGCCACCGGAATCCGCAGCCGCCCGCAATCGGTCACGAACCGGCAGAACTTTTCGATGTACTCGTCGCGCCGCCCGCGCCCCAGTTGCACGTCCAACTCGCG
>CAYUZM010000589.1:0-4474 GCA_964449665.1 uncultured Solibacteraceae bacterium | reverse complement strand
CGGAAGCCGGCCGCGCCCGTCGATCCGATCATCGCCGGATTCAGCAAGTCCACCGTCGCCAGCGTTGCCGACGCCGTGGATCAGGTGATCGGCCAGCGTGGCTTCATGTCGCACGACATGCGCCCGCGCATCATGGGAAAATTTGTCGGCCGCGCGCGCACGGCTCTGCTGCGCGAAACCACGCCCGACAAGGCCGGTCCGGCCGTGAGCGCCAAGCATTCGGTGGAGATGATCGACACCGCCAAGCCGGGCGAGGTGGGCGTGATTGTGATCGAAAACGGACTTGATGTCGCGGGCTTGGGCGGACTGATGGGCACGGCGGCGAAAGTGCGCGGCATGGCGGGAATTGTGATTGACGGTGGTGTGCGCGATGTGCCCGAGGTTCGGGCCTTAGGACTGCCCGTATATTCCCGTAGCGTAGTCCCTTCCAGCTCGGTTGGCCGCTATGCCACCGTTGCCAACGGCATCCCCGTGAAGTGCGCCGGAGTGGATGTCTCGCCCGGCGATTTCATCGTTGCGGGCGAAGATGGCGTGGTCGTAGTACCACAGGCCCGCGCGATGGAAGTATTGAAAAAAGCCCAGGAAATCGATGAGCGGGAAACGAAAATGCTTCCTTTTATTCGCGAATTGAAAGAGCTGGGGAAGGCGGTGGCGAAGTTCAACCGGATCTGAAGTCCGGCTATCCTGAAGGAGCTAAGGTAATTTCGTCTAGTGGCGTATGACTAAACCTCCTTCGTATGGCTGACGATAAGTGTTGTGTCAGTGATATCTATGAAAGAGCGCCGAACTGAAACAAGACTCCTTTGCGCTGACCTCGTTGAGGTCGAATGGAAGGACAAGAATGGCCGCAAGCGCCGAGCTGTGGCCAATCTAGAGGACATTTCCCAGTCCGGCGCATGCCTTCAATTGGATCTAGCCATTCCGCTCCAGACCCCCGTGCGCCTGCGCTATGAACGCGGCGACCTCGGCGGCTTGGTCCGCTACTGCGTCTACCGTGAGATCGGATACTTTCTCGGGGTGGAATTCGAACCCGGGCAAAAGTGGAATGAACGCACGTTCAAACCGCTTCACCTTTTCGATCCCCGCCGCCTGATGCAGCAGGGCGAGTCCAGCTAAACCGCAATCCGATACAGCGACGCGTCGCCTTCCCATCCATCGGGAAGCGCGAATAGCCGCGTCATGTGAACGCAGATCTCTTTCGTCGCCCGGTCCTCCCGCGCATGGAAGTTCGAAAGCGTGAGCTGGTCGCTCTCCCCAGGCTGCAGCGTATCCACCGTGCGCACCGTTGTGCGTCGCAGCAGTCCCGTGCGGCGGTCCACCTCGCCGATCACGAACGGATAGCGAGGGCGGTTGCCGCGTGGGTTCACGGGATTGATGTTCCCCATCCAGAACAGCCGGCCGGAGGAGTGGCTGAGCAGTTGCGAACATGCGCTCGGTGAAAAGAAGTGCGAGCCGTCGTCGTAGGTCCAGGGCGCGGACTTCGACCACGTCATGCCGCCGTCGGCCGAGGTGCAAATCCACTTGTAACTGGGCAACTCCGGTTTCCGGTCATTGGAGCCGCGCAGAATCATCATCAGCTTGCCGCCTTCGAGAAAAGCGATGGTGGGTTCCACCATGCCGCGTGTCGTGACCTCGGTCGAGCCGTCAATGCGCGAAGACATCTCCCATTCGAGCGCGCCGTTGTGCCAGCGGCCGAGCAGCAGCGCCGATTCGGTCCACGTGTAGCCGCCGCCCGGATTGTAGAGCGAGCCGTCGGGCGCGACGATGCTGAGCTGCACGGGAAGCAGAATGCGTCCGCCCGAAGCGGGAATGGCGATGCAGGTGTTGTCGCCGGTCATGATGCAGTTCTTGCCCGTCCACACATTGGGCATCGGGTGCGTGGCGCTGTATTCGGCGCCTTTGTGGATCACCTGCACGGCCGAGCCGAAGGTGCGGCCGCCGTCCTTCGAGATGCGATAGTAAATGTTCCATTGGCGCAGGCCTTCCAGCGGATCGTCGTTCGGCAGCGTGCCTTCGGTCCAGAAGTCGAGGAACCAGCCCGTGTGCGGATCGGCGAAACCGGCGCGCGTATGGCGGCGCAGCATTCCCCGCGAGGTCTTTTCTCCGGTCACGCGCGGTTCCGGCGCGCTCCACGTGCGGCCGTTGTCGCGCGAGTGGCGGTAGTTCGAGGAGTCGACCGTATCCGAGCGCGTCCAGAGCTGTTCAATCGAGATCATCTCGGTGCCCTTGGGGCGCGTGTAGAAGGCGTACGCCATGATCGCCGTGCCCTTGCCGGGGGAGCGGAGGAAGGTTTCGCGGCGGATGCCCGCGGCCGGCCGCGCGCGTGTGGGGGGCGCCTGCGCGAGTGCATTGGGCGATTGCGCAAGTGCTGCGGCCGACTGCGCGAGCGCCGCGGGTGGCTGCGCGAGTGCCGCGGGCGCGGAAAGTGCCGCTGGGGCCGCGAGCAATGACCTTCGGGTGATCGTTAATGGGGCCAAAATCGAAACCCTCCTTCGGGCAGCAACTGATACTCGTATCGCGAGCCCGCATGTTCAAACAACACGGCCTCCAGCGCGTGGAAGCGAATCTCGCCCCGGCCCGGCATGGCGCGCGTTACGCCCATCAGCGCATCGCAAACCTGGTGCCGCGTGGCGGGCACCACGATGTTCCACTCCTCGGGATCGCGGAACTCAAGCACCTCGGAACGGAAGTGCGTAAGGATCTCGACGGTGAGGCGCAGGTCGTCGCTATCTTCCCCGCAGAACGCCAGCGCCTGCATGAGCACGGATTCGCGCACGGCTTCCGGGTTGGCGTTGCGGCCCAACTGTTGATTGCGCGCTGAAAAGATGCAGTCGCGGCTGTTGAAGTAGGGCTTCATGTCGAGCACCGGCGTGCCGTTGATGAAGTCGAGCAGGTCGAGCTCGATCCGCGCGCCCTCTACGCCCAACACTTTGGCGGCGGTGAGCCCGATCGGGTTGGGACGCGCAGGCGAACGCGTGGCAAAGACGCCGTGAAGGTCGCGCGGGTCGGGCGTTTGGCCCGGCGGGGGCTTCAGGCCGCGCGGAACCACCTGCAGCACGTCGCGATCGACGCCGTCGAGCCACCCCATCACCCACACATGCGAATGCTTTTCAAAGTGCAGCAGGCCCGCGGCATACTCGGGCAGCAACTCCACGACGGACGGCACGCCCAGCACCGTCATCGCTTTTCGGTCCGTGCAATCGTTGCGGACATGGCCGATGGGAGTGAACGTGGGATTGGTACTCATAGACGGGCGTTTCGCCGCGACTCCGCCTTCCGGTTTGTGTTCGAATAGAGAACGCGAGGAGCAGAGTTGGCCAGTAACGATTCTACGGCACCCATCCGGCCGTTCGGCGGCCTGGGCTCACCGCGCGCGAAAGCGCCCGCGCCCGCCGCTAAGAGCAAGTCCACCGCGGCCGCGCGCGACCACACGCCCGCGCCCGCCACGCAAGGCAATTCGGGAGGCATCGGCGGCTCCTCTCACTCGGCCAACCGTTACTTCGAGCTCAAGAGCGAGATCCACCGCAAGCTCATCGGCGTGATCAACCTCGACCGCGTGGCCTCTATTCCCAAGGAACGCATCCGCGGCGAGATCGGGCGGCTGGTGGAGCGGCTGCTCGACGAAGAACGCGTCCCGATGACCACGGCCGAGCAGAACAAGATCGTCGAAGAGGTGCTCGACGAGGTGCTGGGCCTCGGGCCGCTCGAAACGCTGCTCAAAGAGCCGAGCATCTCCGACATCCTGGTCAACGGCTACGACAAGGTCTACATCGAGCGGGGCGGCAAGCTGTCGCTCACGCCGGTGCGTTTCAAAGACAACAGCCACCTGCTGCACATCATCGAGAAGATCGTAAGCCAGGTAGGCCGGCGCGTGGACGAAGCGAACCCCGTTGTCGACGCCCGACTGCTCGACGGCTCGCGCGTGAATGCCATTATCTCCCCGCTTGCCCTCGACGGCCCCGCGCTCTCCATTCGCCGCTTCGGGCGGCACGTGATTACCTCAGACGAGATGATCGCCAACCGAACCGTCATGCGCAGCATGCTGCAGTTCCTCGCCGCCTGCGTGCAATGCAAAAGCACCGTGCTGGTGAGCGGCGGAACGGGCTCGGGCAAGACGACCACGCTCAACGCGCTGTCGCGCTTCATCCCCGAAGAAGAGCGCATCATCACGATCGAAGATACGGCCGAGCTGCAACTGCAGCAGCGGCACGTGGTGAAGTTCGAGACGCGCCCGCCGAATTTGAATAAGCAGGGCGGTATCAACCAGCGCCACCTCGTGCGCACGGCGCTGCGCATGCGGCCGGACCGCATCATCGTCGGCGAATGCCGCGGCCCCGAGGCGCTCGACATGCTGCAGGCCATGAACACGGGCGTGGAAGGCTCGATGTCCACCGTGCACGCCAATTCGCCCAAGGACGCCTTCTCGCGCCTGCAGGCGATGGTGCTGATGGCCGACCTCGACCTGCCCACGCGC
>CAYUZM010000588.1:0-4480 GCA_964449665.1 uncultured Solibacteraceae bacterium | reverse complement strand
GATCGCGGGCGAAGATCAAGGCGGAGGTGGTGTTGGTGCTGCGGGAGGGGCGGGGCGCGGGGGATCCGAAGAACGTGGTGATGGCGGCGTGCGCGCACGACCCGAAGAAAGCCGGGAAGTCGCTGGCGGATTTGACGCGGGCGGCGGGGCGCGAGGTGACGCTGGAGAACGCAGCGGAGACGGCGATTGAGTTGGAGTTGCTGGGCGGGTGTTCGGCGATCTATCACGCGATGGATGAAGCCGATTTGGAGCGGTTTATGCGGTCGCCTTACACGATGATTGCGAGCGACGGGGAGATCTTGTCGCCGAACGCCAACATGCCGCATCCGCGGAGCTATGGGGCGTTTTCGCGGGTGATTGGGCGGTATGTGCGGGAGCGGAGGACGTTGACGTTGGAGGATGCGGTGCGGAAGATGTCGTCGTTTCCGGCGGCGCGGTTTGGATTGCAGGATCGAGGGTTGTTGCGGCCGGGGATGAAGGCGGATGTGGCGGTGTTCGATCCGGCGGTGGCGGGGGACAAGGCGACGTTTGCTGCTCCGCATCAGTATGCGGTGGGATTCAAGCACGTGTTTGTGAATGGGAAGGCGGTGATTTTGGACGGCAAGGTGACGGCGGCGCGGCCGGGGGCGATTTTGATGGGTCCGGGAGCGCGGGCGGCAACGGGAGCGGCGTCGTCGCAAGGAGCGGCAGGACGTTGAGTACGAACGGAGACGAGCGCAGCGCGCACATTGACGGCATGGCGACACTGACTGTTGTGAGGCATGGGCAGGCCAGTTTTCTGGCGGAGAATTACGATCAGCTTTCGGAGCTGGGGCGGCGGCAGGCGCGGCTGTTGGGCGAGTATTGGCTGCGGACGGGGGTGGGGTTTGACCGGGTGTTTACGGGTCCGCGGGAGAGGCAGAAGGATACGGCGGGGGTGATTGGGGAATTGTTCCGGGCGGCGGGGCGCGAGTGGCCGGAGGCGGTGGTGTTGGAGGATTTGGACGAGTATCCGGCCGAGCCGGTGGTGCGGACGTTCACGCCGGAGCTGGCGGGGCAGCATGCGCACATACGCGAGTGGGCGGCGGAGTTTGAGACGTGCGAGGACATTGCGCGGAAGAAGAAGGCGCTGGACCGGATTATTCAAGAGGTGACGTGGCGGTGGTTGGAGGGCGAGGTGGCGGACGAGGGGGTGGGGACTTGGGAGCATTTTACGTCGCGGGTGCACCGGGCGATTGGGGTGGCGCGCGAGGCGACTCCGAAGGGCGGGGCGACGGCGGTGTTTACGTCAGGCGGGCCGTCGGCGGCGGCGGTGCAGTATGCGACGGGGTTGTCGGCGCGGGCGACGCTGGATTTGACTTGGATGACGAGGAATGCGGCGTTTGCGGAGTTTATTTTTGATGGGGAGCGGTTCAATTTGAGCGTGTTTAATGCGACGCCGCATTTGGGGGAGCGGGAGTTGTTGACGTATCGGTAGGGGGGGCGACCGGGAGGCAGAGGATTCAACACGCTTTTGCCGGCTGCGCGTTCCTTGACCGTAATCATCGTCAGTGGATTTAGCGTGGCACGATCCGATTCCAGAGATCGGTGAACTCGATCGTATCGAAGAAGGCCGTAACCCGGACGATCTTACCGTCGCGCAATTGCATGAACCACGCGTAGGTTTTTTGTAAGGTTTGCCGTCCCGCGCGGTGGCTTCTCCGTCGAATAACGCGATGACTGTATCGCCATCGGCGTAGATGTTGCGCACGGTAGGCCGCAGGGGTTTCGAAAGCCGCTGGTTGAACGGCGCAATTACGGCATCGATGAACTCCTGTTTGCTGTTGAGCGTTCTCGATATGGGTGCGTTTCCGACGATGGTCCAAGTGGCGTCGGCAGCCAACAGATCGAAGGGGCTACCGATGCCGCTTCGCCAGGCATCGACGGCGGCTTGGATCGTTTGTTTATTTGCCACTTCCATGTTGATGTCCTGCGCGAACGCTCGCAGCGCGAGTCCAGCGATCAGAAGCACCCGTAGCGCGGTTCGGAGCATAGAGTCTAGAACTTGATCACGGCGCGGCCAAGGATTTCGCCGGCGCGCAGCAATTCGAGGTTCTCGTTGATCTGTTCAAAGCCAGACACTTTGATCGTGTGGCGGATTTTTCCCTGCTGAACGAGGGTGACCACTTCGGCGAGGTCGTTATAGTTCCCCCAAAATGAGCCATGATAGGTGTACTCGCGGGCTACCAAGGGGAACAACGGCAAACTGATACTGTCACCCACCAGTCCGACCGAGCAATAGTGCGCTTGCGGTGCCAAGAGGTCGAAGCCCATTCGAATCATCTCGGGCGCTCCGGCGCAATCGATGACCGCGTCGAGTTCCCCTTGCCCGGTTGCGCGCTTCAGTTCCGTCCGGACATCGTCGAGCGACTTGCCCACGGTGCTGATGACATGATCCGCGCCCAGAGTTTTCGCGGTATCCAGCTTGGCCTGATTGCGCGCGAAAGCGACAACCGTTGCGCCGCCGCCGAGCAGTTTGGCGTATTGGACGGCGTAGGTGCCCAAACCGCCGATTCCGAAGACGGCGAAGATGCGCCCAGGCCCGAGGGCGCCGGCATCGCGAAGTTTCCGGATTCCCCGGTAGGGCGTCAATCCGGCGTCCGTGATAGGTGCCAGTTCTTCCGCCTTCAGGCTGAAGCGCTTGTCCACCTTGATCAGATAGTTGAACGGGACAGGGACGTACTCGGAATAGCCACCGTAGGCGCTGAATCCGGGCCACTTTCCATGGACGCAGATTTGCGTGTTGCCGTCATGGCACAGGCGGCAGATATCGTCTCCCCAACCGCCCACCACGACGACCTGGTCACCATCCTCAAAGCCGGAAGTGTTGGGGACCGCGGCTCCGATCTTCTCGACGAAGCCGGCAATTTCATGGCCGGGAGTGAGAGGGAGCGGGAGGTTCGCATACTTCTGAAAGTAACCGTCCACCAGTTGAATGTCGGTGCGGCACATGCCGGCCGCCGTGACTTTCACCAGAAGTTCATTGGCGGCAATGTCAGGCACCGGAACATCTTCCAGAACCAGAGGCTTCTTATACTCGTGCATTCGGGCTGCGCGCATGGGTGGCTCTCCATATGGGCATACAGCTTCGCGGCCGCGCCCGTTTTCTTCACGAAAAAGTATTGTGGGCGATTGAGCGGGCACCGAATGTTGCGCGATTGCGGTTTCTGTCGCGCGATTGCGGGAACGCGGTGAATTTGCGCTAGCTGACCTGGCGGCGATAGTTCGAGGGCGGCTCTCCCACGACTTTGCGAAACGCCGCCGCAAATGCCGATGGCGTCTGATAACCCACTGCCAAACCGACGTCGATGATGCGCAGGGAGCGATCTTTGAGAAGGGCACGCGCGCGCTTCATCCTTTCGATGGTCAGCCATTCATGCGGCCTTCTTCCGGTGGCGAGGCGAAAGGCGGTGCAAAAGTAGAAGCGGCTGAGATGGACAAGTCCCGCCAGCTCCGCTAACGCGATGTCGCGATCAAGATTCTCCCGAATGTAACAGGTGACCAGGCGGAGTTGGCGAGGCGTGAGACCTTGCGCGGGCCGCTTTGGATGATTGTCCGGAAACGCGGAGTGGCGGCGGATCAACTGCAGGCAGAGCAGGTCCAATGCCTCGTCGAGGAATAACGTGGGTGCGGTCTGGCTACTTGCTTCCTCGCTCAACAAATCCAATACTCGGGCCAGAGAGGGGTCCTCAAAACCGAGGCGGCCCACCAGTTCGACCGGCTTCGCCCGTTGGAGCGACTCGGCGCAGGATTGCAGTCGTTTGTCGCTCAAATACACGTGGGAAATTTCGAGGCTCCCCGCCATTGCCCATTGCCCATCGTGGGTGGCCGGGATTGACGTGAGTGTGCCCGGACGAAGGGTTGCGGCGAAGCGTTGATTTTCGACGAGCCAAGTGCATGGTTGGGCGCGGCGATGGTAGCCGGAGATTACATGGTCATTCATCCCTGGGGCGTAGCCACGAAAGGCATTGCAGGTCCAGGCTGGAGTGAGGCGGGTGCCACAGGGCAAGGTCCAAGGCGGCAGCGGTTGGGGCTTCCCCAGAAGTCCCGCCACTTGCTTGGCCGTATCGAGAATGGGAACGCGGGCCCCATCGATTCGCGTTCCGGCGCCAAGATCAGACGCCTCCTTCAAGAGTCAGGGTCTCCATGGCTGATGCTATCACGCGAATTGGCGAATGAGATGGCGGCTGGGCGCGACGATTCACGGCCGTTTTGTCTGCAAAGTAGGCGAGGTTGTATGGGCGGAAGGGGGTTGGGTTCGCGGATCAGATCGGAGCGCCATTGACAGTCACAATCATGGCGGCGGCGGTGTGGACTGTGTTGCGGCTGGTGGCAATACGCTCGCGGGGAAACGGGCCGCGAACGGGCGGGCGCGGGCCACGATTGAAACCGGATCCAGCATCGGGCCGAGGCGTGTGGTACAGTTTGGGCCGTCTGTGAAGGCGGATGTTGTACTAGCCGG
>CAYUZM010000587.1:0-4482 GCA_964449665.1 uncultured Solibacteraceae bacterium | reverse complement strand
CGCCCAATCCTCTGCCGGCTCCCTCTCCGGCTCCATCCTCGACGAACAGGAAGGCGCACTCTCCTCCGCCAAGCTCACCCTCCGCGACCCCGCCAAAGGCCTCACCCGCGAGGCCTCAAGCGACGCCAACGGTGCCTTCGTCTTCACCCACCTCACCCCCAGCACTTACGAACTCACCGTCGAACGCCAGGGCTTCGCCACCGCGCGCGTCACCGGGCTCGCCATCAACGCCAACGACCAGCGCTCCCTCCGCCTCAAGCTCCAGGTGAGCGCCCGCGCCGAAACCGTCGTCGTCACCGCCGATACCCCGCTCGTCCGCGAAGGCCCCTCCGTCGCCACCTCGGTCGACCGCGCCTTCATCGAAAACCAGCCCCTCAACGGCCGCAGCTTCCAAACCCTCATCAACCTCTCCCCCGGCGTCGTCCTCACCACCTCCACTCTCCCTGACTCCGGCCAGTTTTCCGTCAACGGCCAGCGCACCGCCACCAACTACTTCACCGTCGATGGCGTCGGCGCCAACTTCGGACTCCCCTTCGCCACCACGCCCTATGAAGGCTCCGGCGGCGGAACGCCCTCCTTCTCCTCGCAAGGCAGCACCAGCGCCCTCGCCTCGGTCGACGCCGTCCAGGAGTTCACCATCCAAACCTCCACCTACGCGCCCGAATACGGCCGCCAGCCCGGCGCGCAGGTTGCCATCGTCACCCGCTCCGGCACCAACTCCCTCCACGGCAGCGCCTTCAACTACCTCCGCAACGACAAGCTCGACGCCAACTCCTGGTTCGGCAACTACAACGGCCTCAAGCGCCCCGCCCTGCGCCAGAACGACTTCGGCTTCACCCTCGGCGGCCCCGCCTTCATACCCAAGCTCTACGACGGCCGCAACCGCACCTTCTTCTTCCTCTCCTACGAAGGGCTCCGCCTCATCCAGCCCGTCATTTCCGCACCCTCGCGCGTCCCGTCGCTCGCTGCCCGCGAACAAGCCACCGGAGTCGTTAAGGCGCTGCTGGAAGCCTACCCGCTCCCCGTCGCCGCGCCCATCGCCGGCACGCCCGCCGAAACGCCCTACGTCGCCGGCTTCTCCAATCCCTCACACCTCAATGCCACCAGCGTCCGCATCGATCACTCGCTCTCCCAGCGCGTCTCCGTCTTCGGCCGCTTCAACTACGCGCCCTCCGAAAACCGCGAACGCGGCCGCTACGCCACGCCCAGCTTCGTCGCCAATCTCGCGGGCAAAACGGAAACCGCCACCTTCGGCTCCACCCAACTTCTCTCCGCCGCACTCAACAACGAAATCCGCGTCAACTGGAGCCGCTCGTCCGCCAACCAGATCTATGAGCAGGACACCTTCGGCGGCGCTAAGCTCCTCGCCCGCGATCTCCTCTTCCCGTCCTTCGCCGATCCCGCCACCTCGCTCGTCTATGTCACCATCGGCGCCAACGACGAGAACACCATCAGCCCCGGCGTCTTCAGCCGCAACACCCAGCGCCAGCTCAACATCGTCAACACCACAAGCTGGAACAAAGGGCAGCACAGTCTGAAATTCGGCGTCGACTACCGCCGCCTCTCGCCCTCCATCGGCGGACGCCTCTTCTCGAAGACCCTCACCTTCCCCACCATCACCGCCCTCACCACCGGCATCGTCCCCACCGGCGAAGTCCGCCAGGTCGATACCTACCTTGAGCCGCGCTACACCAACTTCTCCGCCTTCCTCCAGGACGCCTGGCGCATCACCCCCCGCCTCACCCTCACCTACGGCCTGCGCTGGGAAGTGAACTCCGCCCCCGGCGAGGCCAACGGCAATCTGCCCCTCACCCTCACCGGCATCGGCAACCCGCCCACCGCCACGCTCGCCCCGCGCGGCTCCAGCCTCTACGAAACCACCTACGGCAACTTCGCCCCGCGCCTCGGCATCGCCTATCAGCCCTTCGCCGGCCAAGGCACCGTCGTCCGCGCGGGATTCGGCGTCTTCTACGACCTCGGCTACGCCTTCACCGGCACCATCTTCACGCCCTCCAACTATCCCTACTCGCGAATCCGAACCGTCACCAATACAGCCATCACCGATCCCATCTTCTCGGCCCAAGTCGGACCGCAAGCCATCAGCCCGCCCTACCCCCGCCTCTTCGATTACGATGACAACTTCAAGCTCCCCTACTCGCTCCAATACAGCTTCGCCATCGAACAGCCTTTCGGCCAGGTGAACGCGCTCTCGGTCTCCTACGTCGGCTCCGCTGGACGCCGCCTTGCCCGCGTCGAAAGCCTCCGCTCACAAACCCTCCAGAATCCCGCCTTCACCCGCGTCGATCTCGTCAACAACGCCAGCTACTCCGACTACCACTCGCTCCAAACGCAGTTCAAACGCCGCATGGCGCGCGGCCTCCAGGCCCTCGTCGCCTACACCTGGGCGAAGTCCCTCGACACCGCCTCCGACGAATCCATCACCAACCTCAACGCCCCCGCCCGCCGCATCGATCCCTCCTCCGACCGCGGCCCCTCCTCATTCGACTTCCGCCACGCCTTCACCGGCTCGGCCAGCTACGAACTCCCCACCTTCTCCTCCAACCGCCTCGCCCACACGCTGCTCCACGGCTTCGGTATCGACTCCATCGTCCGCCTCCGCACCGCCTCGCCGGTCATCATCGCCACCGGCCGCGACCCCCTCGGCCTCGGCCTCACCAACGTCGCCCGCCCCGACCTCGTCCCCGGCCAGCCGCTCTACCTCTACGACACCGCGCTCCCCGGCGGACGCCGCTTCAACCCCGCCGCCTTCGATGGCAACACGCCGCTCGCGCAGGCCCGCCAGGGCACCCTCGGCCGCGGCGTCATGCGCGGCTTCGGACTCGCTCAGGTCGATCTCGCCGTCCGCCGCCGCTTCCGCCTCAACGAATCCGTCGCCCTCGACTTCCGCGCCGATGCCTTCAACCTCTTCAACCGTGCCAACTTCGCCAACCCCATCGGTCTGCTCACCAACAACAACTTCGGCCGCTCCACCGCCATCGTCAGTTCCACCAGCGTCGGCGGCTTGAACCCGCTCTTCCAGGTCGGCGGGCCGCGCTCGATGCAACTCGCCCTGAAGCTGCAATTCTAGAAAAGGACCAAGCTCATGAACCGCCTCATCCTCGCCATCGCCCTCGCCGCATTCCCGCTCCTGGCGCATGACCTGTACATGATGCCCGAGAAGTTCACCGTCCAGCCCGGCGCACAACTGAGCATCGTCTTCCAGAATGGCGACGAGTTCCCCACCGCCTCCTCGCCCACCAAGCCCGAACGCCTCCGCGACACCACGCTCATCTCGCTCGCCGGCACGGCCAACTTCGAGAACATCACCGCCCACGAGAAGAACACCACCGCCACCGTGAAGGCACCCGGCGCGGGACTCGGCATCCTCACCGCCCGCACCATCCCCAACTTCATCGAACTCGATCCGGCGAAGTTCAAGTCCTACCTCGAACACGAGAACCTCACCGCCACGCTCAAGTGGCGCGAGCAGCACAAGGAAACCGGCAAGCCCGGCCGCGAACGCTACAGCAAATATGTGAAGTCGATCGTCAAGATCGGCAAGACCGATGCGTCCTTTAGCAAGCCCACCGGCCTTACCATCGAGATCATTCCCGAAGCCGATCCCTACTCGCTCAAGCCCGGCGCCACGCTCCCCGTGCTCGTGTTGTTCCGCGGCAAGCCCGCCGTTGATGTCGCCGTCGAATCCGCCTGGCTCGAAAGCGGAAAGGCCAAAATGGAGGTCTACGGCCGCACCGATGCGAACGGCAAGATCCGCATCCCCATCAAGGCCAGCGGCCCGCACCGCCTCCACGCAATCGTTATGGAGCGCTGCGCCGACCCGAAGGCCGCCGACTGGGAAAGCTTCTGGGCCAGTCTCACCTTCGCGATTCAATAGGGCGCCGTACGCACCCGCTCTGCGCAACGCACCCGCGCAACCCACCCGCGCAACCCACCCGCGCCTGCCCGGCCCTCAGCCCGTCGTCGGCTCAATGATCGCCGACATGCTCCCCTGCGAACGCGGCATCCTTGGGTCCGCCCCGTAGGCGTGAATCTGATCGCGCGCGAACTCGGCCTGTTCGATCTCGCAGGTGAGCACGATCGTCCGCCCCATCGTGTCCACCTCCACCGCGTGCCGGAACGCCTGCGTTTGCGTGCAGAGAAACAGCTTGCACAGCATCTCGATCACGTAATCGTAGGAGTGGTCGTCGTCGTCGAGCAGCACCACGTTCCACAGCGAGGCGTGTTCGTCGTGAGTCCCGGCTCCCGTCCCGGTCTCCGGCGCGGCGATGGTTTCGGTCATGTCCTGTTATGCGGTGCCGAGCCGCTGGTAAACCTGCTCCACGTTCGTGCGAACGGCGTCGGCCAGCACTTGTTCCATGGTAGGACGCGGCGGCGGGATCATGCGATACCCCAGAATCGTCCGCGCCACTTTTTCTCCATATCCGCCATCGGCCAGCGACTTCAGCGACGCCACCGTCACTT
>CAYUZM010000586.1:0-4483 GCA_964449665.1 uncultured Solibacteraceae bacterium | reverse complement strand
GCAGATTCTTTGCATTGCTTGCGGTGCCCGTCCTGTTGAGCGCTGGCACGATTGTTCAATCGGGCACTTTTTTTGATTTCCACTCAGGTCGGGTCTGGCCCCTGGATCACTTTGTATCTGGCCAGAAACTTACTCATGTGGAAGCGACGTTCCACCTCACTTACGAGTGGCAAGTGTACCTTATGTTCCCGACGGAGCCAGGTGCGCCGCTGGTTCCTCCGGTATTGGTGGTCACCGAAGGCTACGCCCGCGTGGGGAGTCTCCTCGACCTTGATGGGCCGGCCTTACGTTCCGACCAGCGATGTGAGTTTCCAGTCACAGTGACGACAACCGATGGAATCCTCTACTGTGGCGGCCAAGCCGACTTTACGGTGGTAGGCGATCCGAGTTGGCCTGAATGGTCCAGCAACAACTATGATTCCTTACCCTTCGGTTGGACCCACGGGGATGCGACGGCGTGGTGTGAGCCTAGCAATACCGAACTGCCATGCTGGGTGGACGCTTTCTATCACGATGGGAGTGGGTTCGTGGAGTACTCGCTCACCTACACTTACGTCGACCCATCCGTACCCGAACCGGGCACGGGTGCGCTGGTGATGGGATCGTTGGCGCTGCTGGCGTTTGGCGCTTGGCGGCGCGGAGGGTCCGGCTCCTAGTTCAGAAGCGCGAGGATGCTGGTGGCCAGTCCGCGCGCGCCCACCTGATCCATGTTCGCCATCACGGCGACCACGTGGCCGCTGGCGGTGTCCATCAGCAGCATCGTGGAGCAGCCCTGCTGGCCGCCGCTGTGGCCCACGATCTTGTGGCCATTGGTGACGGAGATGTCCCAGCCGTAGCCGTAGCTCGAAGTTTGTCCGTTCTTGAGGCGCTGCGGGGCCCACATGGCGTCGAGCGTGGCGGGCTTCAGCAGCGCTCCGGAGCGCACGGCGAGGGCGAATCTTACTAAGTCGGCGGGGGAGCCGATCATGCCACCGCCGGGAATCTTATTCGACGTATCGGTGAGGCCGGCGTTAAAGACGGTGCCGTCGGCGCGTTTCGAATAGAAGCGCGTGCGGTGAGGAATGATGTCCCAGCGGTTGTCGTCGCGAAGGGTGGTCATGCCGCCGGGAATGCAGATGTGGCGCTGCAGGTAGTCGTGGAAGCGCTCGCCGGAGGCGCGTTGCACGGCGGCGCCGGCAAGATTGTAGCCGTAGGTCGAATAGCTGTAGCGGGCGCCGGGCTCGGCGACGAGCGGATCGTTCTGAAAGATGGCAAGCGCGTCGGCGACGTCGTTGTAGTGGCGCACGGTGTCGAGTTCGTCGTCGCGCTGGTAGTGGCGGATGCCCCCGAGGTGGGCAAGCAGCAGGCCCACCGTCACCTGCCCTTGCGGCTTCACGGGGAACGACGGCACGTAGCGCTGGATGGGGGCGTTGAGGTCGAGCTTGCCCTGCTCCCAAAGCTGCATGGCGGCAACGGCCGTGATGGGTTTGGCGACCGAACCCAGGCGGTAGACGGTTTGCGCCGTGGCGGGCACAAGGTTCTCGAGGTCCTGCAAACCATAGCCTTGCTGCCAGCGGAGTTCGCCATTCACGGCGACGGCGATGGAGAGGCCGGGAATCGAATCCTTCTCCATTTGCGCGGCGGTGAGGCGGTCGATGGCGGCGACGGTTTCGAGGGGAAGCTGCGCGCACAAGGGCAGTGCGGCGAGGGCGAAGAGCACGGTGCGGCGAAGCATGAAGGGTTGGACTAGCGAATGGGCGAAAACGGGAGCGGACGCAGGAACGTCGAGCTGATGTTGGAGACGACTTCGGCGTCGCTCAAGCCGGGCGTGGCGCGGAGCTTGGCCCAATCGGGATCGCTCACGAACGCCGACCACGTTTTCTCGCGATGGGCGAGGCTGTCGTAGGCGAGCATGTAGGTGAGGTTGGGCATGTCGCCGCCATAGATGGTTTCGCCGAAGAAGATGGGCGTCATGCCCACTTTGCGGAAGATGTCGATTTCGCCGTTGTCGAACATGCCGATTTTTCCGCCGAGCGTGGTGAAGTTGTTCGACTCGTAGGTGCGCAGCTCAAAGACGCGGCTGGACTCGCCGGCCTTGGGCGTTTGGATTTCGGGGAAGGTAGGAAAGCCGCGCATGAGGCGCGATTCGACGCGCGTGAAGCCGAGGCCGGGCGTGGCGTTGAGTTTGCCGATGGCCTTTAGCAGTGCGGGGTCGGAGAAGAGCTTGCGTTTCACGTCTTCGATGCCGGCGAACGAGGGGAAGCCCATGATCGACATGACGAACGGACCCTTGGGCGCCACGAGCTGGCCGAAGTAGCCATGGCCTTTCACGCCGGCCTTGTCGGCGGCCGGCGCCATGCCTTCCTTGAGGAAATCGGTGACGCGCTGCATCTGGCCGTCGGCCGAGTTGCGGCACCAGTAGTAGGTGAGCTCGATGTAGTTGCGCGGGGGGAATTTTTGGGCTTGCATGGCGGTGGCGGAGAGTCCCGCCGTGGCCGTGGCGGCAAGTAGGTTGCGGCGGGTGATCCTTACGAGCATAGCGCCGGGAATCGTCCGGAGACTAGCGTGCCTTGGTCGCCTTCACGATGGCTTCCATGTGCGCCAGATATTTCTCGAGCGCCGTGCGGCCTTCGTTGGTGACGTGAAAGTCGCTGCGCGGCACGCGTCCGGCAAACGACTTCTGGCACTCGATGAAGCCCGCGTCTTCGAGCTTGCGCGCATGGACGCTGAGGTTGCCGTCGGTGACGCCCAGCAGCGACTTCAGTTCATTGAAGGTGAGCGACTCGTTCACGGCCAGCGCGCTGATGATGCCGAGGCGGATGGGTTCGTGAATGGTGCGGTCGAGGACCGACACCTTCTCGGCTTGCAATTTTCCTTTGGGAGCGGGGCCTTTGGGCGCCGCGTCCACCTTGAGTGCGGCATTCGATTTAGCCACCGTACCTCCTGTCGATGCGATATCCGAAGATGATTTGAAGCATTCCGAAGCCGGCGGCGAGCCATAGGTCCGCCGCGGCCTGGGGCGAAAAGAGCGCGCAGGCGCCGAGTACAAGAAAGAGCGCGCCCAGCAGTTGAACAATGCGGATGGAGTGCGCGCCGCCGCCGAGAACGCCGGTGCCATACAGCAGCAGCCACATGCCGGCCACATGTGCGCGGTTGCCCTGCGGCGCCAGGACGGCCGTGATGAGAAGGCCCGAGACGATAGCGGGCACGAAGCTGAGAATGAACTTGCGGCCCGGCGCGGTGGTGAGCGGGGTTCCGGCGGCCGAGGCTTTGCGGTTCATCGTGACCACGCCGATGAGCGAGGCGGCGACTGCGGCGGCCAGCCAGACAAGAATCCAGGCACGGAAGCCGGGTTGAGCTTGAGCGATCGATGCCGCGACGAGGGCGATGACGCCCATCGCCATGCCGCCCTTGCCGGGCACGGCTGTGAACGAACCGGCGCGCTCCATGGTGCTGCGGATGAACCGCAGGTTGTCCATGGCGCGATCGTGGAGTGCGGCGGGCTGTTGAGACACGGCACCTTCATGCTAGCGCCGTTGACGCGGCAGCGGCAAGTGCTTTGCGGCGTGAAGGGCGCACCGGCAGGCCGGAAGGCCCGTCGCCCTTTACCCCTGCTTCTGCACCTTGGCCCAGGTGTCGCGCAGTTCGACGGTCCGGTTGAAAATGAGCTGTCCGGCGGTGGACGACTTGTCGGCGCAGAAGTAGCCGAGGCGTTCGAATTGGAAGCGGCCGCCCGGTTGCGCCCGCGCCAGTGCAGGCTCGGCCTTGCCGTGCACGACCTCCAGCGACGCGGGATTCAGGAACACCGTGAAGTCCTGCCCTTCTGGCGTTTCGTTGGGGTCTTCCACGGTGAACAGCTTGTCGTAGAGGCGAACCTCGATGGGCGCGGCATGCGCGGCGGATACCCAGTGGATGGTGGATTTCACTTTGCGCGTCTGCTGGCCGCTGCGCGTTTCCGCGTCGTAGGTGCAGTGCAGTTCCGTGATCTCGCCGGTGGCCGGGTCTTTCACCACGTCGTTGCACTTGATGATGTAGCCATAGCGCAAGCGGACCTCGGTGCCGGGCGAGAGCCGGTAGTAACCCTTGGGCGGCACTTCGCGGAAATCGTCCTGCTCGATCCATAGCTCGCGGCCGAAGGGGACCTGGCGCGTTCCCGCGGCAGGGTCTTCGGGATTGTTGACGGCTTCCAGTTGCTCGACCTGGCCTTCCGGGTAGTTGGTCAGCACGATCTTCAGCGGACGCAGCACCGCCATCACGCGCAGCGCCGTTTTGTTCAGGTCTTCGCGGATATGAAATTCGAGCTTGCCGAGTTCGGTGATGCCGTTGGTTTTCGACACGCCGAGATTGCGCGCGAAATTGCGCAAACCCTGCGGCGAATAGCCGCGCCGCCGCATGCCTGTGATGGTGGGCATGCGCGGGTCGTCCCAGCCTTCCACCACGCCCTGCTGCACCAGTTGCAGCAGCTTGCGCTTGCTCATGAGCGTGTAGGTGAGGTTCAGGCGGT
>CAYUZM010000585.1:0-4487 GCA_964449665.1 uncultured Solibacteraceae bacterium | reverse complement strand
GGCCGGCCGCGCGGTGTGTGGTGATGGGTTGCGGTCCAGTATTACGCTTCCGCCTTGCGCGCCGTGGGGTTCCACTTCATGCGGCGGCCGGAGCGGAGGGAGTCGATGGCCATGCACAGTACGATGTTGGTCGATTGGCCGGCTTCGACGGGGGCGTTGGGTTCGTTTCGCGAACGGACGCAGTCGAGGAAGTTGCGGATATGGTCGCGCGTGGCGGAGTTGAAGGTGCCAGGCACGCGGTTCTGTCGGCTGGGCTTCATGTCGATGTCGTTCGATTGCGGGTAGAGGGCGTAGGATTCGCGGCCGACGTCGAAGCGGGCCTTGTCGCCATGGAACTGCTTGCACTGGTCGTTGAACGAGTTGTAGCGCATGGCCTTGTAGCCGACGGTGAAGACTGCCAGGTAGTTCTCCGGGTACTCGATGTTCATGCAGGTGGTTTCGGTGATTTCGACGCCTTCGATGTTGGCGCGGCCGCCGGTGGCGGTGACGGCGATCGGGGCGTCTGAGTTCATGAACCAGTGGATGGCATCGATGATATGGGCGGCCTGGCCGACCATGAGGCCGCCAGAGTAGTCCCAGAAGTAATACCAGTTGCGGAAGCGGACGGGATCGAAGTCGCGCTTGGGAGCGGTGCCGAGCCACTGCTGCCAGTCGACTTTGCCGGTGACGGGATTGGTGCTGATGGAAGCCTGATGGTTATACCACCAGGAGTTGACGAGCCGCACGTTGCCGAGCGCGCCGGAGCGGGCGATCTGGTGGGCCTCCTGAAAGAACGGCCAGCTACGGCGCTGCATGCCGACTTGCACGATGCGCTTGGTGCGGCGTGTGGCCTCGATCATACGGTAGCCTTCGGCGATGGTATGCGCGAGCGGCTTTTCGACGTAGACGTCCTTGCCCGCTTCGACGGCGTCAACGGTCATCTGGGCGTGCCAGTGGTCGGGCGTGGAGACGATGACGGCGTCGATGGATTTGTCCTCCAGGAGGCGCTTGTAGTTGTTGTACTCTTTTGCGCCGGTGTTGGCGATTTTGAGTCCGGCTTGGAGGTTGCTTTCGTAGACGTCGCAGACGGCGGCCATCTCGGCGCCGACCTCTTTGAACTCGCCGGTGAGGTAGCGGCCGCGTCCGCCCGCGCCGATGACGCCGACGCGGATGCGATCGTTGGCGCTACGCGGGGTCTGCGAGGAGAGCGTGCTTTGCGCGGCGAGTGCGGTGGTGACGAAGGTGCGGCGTTCCATATCAGGTCTCCTCGATGATGACGCGCCGGCCTTCGATGCGATATTGGCCGGCGAGCACGATGCGGATGGCTTCACTATATACCCGGTGTTCCTGTTCGAGGATGCGGGCGGAGAGGGCGTCTGCAGTGTCTCCAGGAAGCACCGGAACAGCGGCCTGGCGAATGATGGGGCCGCTGTCGAGCTGCTCGTCGACGAAGTGGACGGTGCAGCCGCTGACTTTCACGCCGTAGTCGAAGGCCTGGTGCTGGGCATCGAGTCCGGTGAAGGCGGGGAGCAGGGAAGGGTGGATGTTCAGGATGCGCTGCGGAAAGGCGCGAATGAAGACGGGGCTGAGCAGGCGCATGTAGCCGGCGAGACAGACGAGATCGACCCCGGCGCGCTGGAGGAGTTCGACGAGTTGGGTGTCGAAGGATTCGCGATCGATTCCTTTCGACGGAAGCGCGACGGCGTTCAGGCCGAGCGAACGGGCGAGGGCGAGGCCGGGGGCCGCTTCGCGGTTGGAGATGACGATAGCGATCTCGGCGTCGAGCGCGCCTTCGCGGATGTTGCGCGCGATGGCTTCGAAGTTGGACCCGCGGCCGGAGAGGAGGATGCCGAGACGTTTGGGCATGGGTGCGGCTAATCGAGGTAGACCACGCGCGGTGCGCGGGGCCGGGCGGCGATGACCTGGCCGATTTCGTAGAAGGGCGCGCGGACCTTCTTGAGGAGCTTTTCGGCGGCGGTGGCCTTCTTGGGGTCGATAGCGAGGATCATGCCGATGCCGAGGTTGAAGGTGCGGCGCCAGTCGTCCAGGGGGACGCTGCCGATGGCGCGCAGGATTTCGAAGGCAGGCGGGATGGCCCAGGCCGCGGGGTTGATTTCGGCGGCGGTTCCTTTGGGCAGGATGCGAGGGAGGTTGTCGGTGATGCCGCCTCCGGTGATGTGGGCCGCGCCTTTCAGCAGGCCGGCATCGCGCAGGGCGGCGATGGGTTTGGAATAGGAGCGGTGAACTTTGAGGAGTTCCTCGCCGACGGTGCAGCCGAGTTCGGGAAGGTAGGTGTCCACGCTCATGTTGGCAATTTCGAAGAAGAGCTTGCGGGCGAGCGAATAGCCGTTGGTGTGGAGGCCGGAGGAGGGGAGGCCGAGGAGGAGATCGCCGGGCTTGATGGCGCTGCCGGTGAGGAGTTTGCCTTCTTCCAGCGCGCCGACGATGAAGCCCGCGAGGTCGTACTCACCGGGGATGTAGAGGCCGGGCATTTCGGCCGTTTCGCCGCCGATGAGGGCGCAGCCGTTGGCCTTGCAGCCGCGGGCGATGCCGCTGACGACGTCGGCGGTGACGGAGGCGTTGAGCGTGCCCGTGGCAAAATAGTCGAGGAAGAAGAGCGGCGTCGCGCCCTGGACCATGATGTCGTTGACGCAGTGGTTGACCAGATCTTCCCCCACCGTGTCGTGCTTGTTGGCCATGAAGGCGACTTTGAGCTTGGTGCCCACGCCGTCGGCCGAGCTGATGAGAACGGGTTTGCGCCAGTTGCGCAGGCTGAAGGCGGCGCCGAAGCTGCCGATTCCCGTTAAAACATTTGGTGAGAAAGTTGATTTGGCGAGGCGTTTGATGCGCGCGACGGCGCGATCGCCTTCGTCGATGTTGACGCCGGCGTCCTTGTAAGAGGTGGGGCGGCTAGGCTTGGGCTGTGGCGGCTTAGAAGTGGACGTAGGGCGCGGAGTACGCGGCGGCTGCTTTCCGGAGGGCATGTGAGGGAAACCCCTATAATAGCGGATTCGAAACCTATGAAACACGCATGGATGGCGCTTCTTTTCGCGCTCGCGGTGGGCACGGCGGCAGGCACGGCGAAGGCCGAGGCTCCGCAGGTGCTGGCGGTGCGCGGCGCGCGGATTGTGACGGCGGCGGGGCCGGTGATCGAGCGCGGCAACGTGGTGGTGCGCGATGGGTTGATTGAAGCCGTGGGTGCGACGGTGGCAGTGCCGCCCGATGCGTGGGTGATCGAAGGTGCGGGGCTGACGGTGTATCCGGGCTTTACCGACGCGCTCAGCACGTGGGGAGTTCCGAAGCCTGCGGAAGGAGAGGCGGGGCGGCGTCCGGCGGCGGCGATTGCGCGCGGTCCGGAGGGTCGACCGGCGAAGACGTCGGGGGGGGCGGGGCGGGATCTGGTGCAGGCGGGGGACAAGGTCATCGAGAGAGCGAGGAACGCCGGCTTCACTTCGGCGGTGGTGTTTCCGACGGTGGGTTTGTTTGGCGGCCAGGGGGCATGGATGAACCTGGCGGGGGAGAAGCCGGGGCAGATGATGGTGGCCTCGCCAGTGGGCCAGTATCTGAGCGTGCGGACGGCGGGATTTACGAGCTTTCCCGGCTCGCTGATGGGCGCGTTTGCTTATATCCGGCAGGTGTATCTCGACGCCGATCACTACCGGTTGGCCAAGGAAATGTACGAAACGAGCCCACGCGGAATGAAGCGGCCGGAGTATGACCGGGCGCTGGAGGGCGTTTTGCGTTCGCCGCGCGCGTTGCTGCCGGCGGTGACGAAGGTGGAGTTGGAGCGCATGGTGAAGTTCGGGGCGGAGCTGAAGCGTCCGGTGGTTTTGTACGGTGGGCATGACGCGGCGCGCGCGATGACCGCGATTCGGGAGAGCGGATTTCCGGTGCTGGTGAGTTTGCAGTGGCCCGAGCGCTCGAAGGATGCGAATCCGGAGGTGGAAGAAAGCCTGCGCACGCTGGAACTGCGCGAGGCAGCTCCGGGCGCGGCGGCGGCGCTGGCGAAGGCGGGTGTGAAGTTCGCGTTCTACTCGGGCGGAGTGGAGAAGCCGGGCGATCTACGCGCGGCGGTGAAGAAGGCGATTGATGCCGGGTTGCCGCGTGAGGATGCGGTGAAGGCCCTGACCGTGTATCCGGCGGAGATTTACGGCGTGTCGGACCGTGTGGGGACGATCGAAGCGGGTAAGATTGCCAACCTCACCGTGGTGGACGGGGATTGGTTCCAGGAGCGGGCAAAGGTGAAGGCGGTCATTGTGGACGGCGTGAAGTATGAACCGGTGGCGGAAGCCGAGGAGGGGAAGAAATGAGGCACGCAATTCAAACGGCCGAACTGGTGGCGGGGGCGGCGGCCACGCTTTCCGGCGCTGACATTGTGATTCAAAACGCGAAGATCCTGACGGTCACCAAGGGCACGTTGGAAGGCTCGGTGCGGATTTCCAATGGAATGATCGTCGATGTCGGGGAAAAGCTGATGATCCCGGCGGGGGCGCAGATTGTGGAAGCCG
>CAYUZM010000584.1:0-4489 GCA_964449665.1 uncultured Solibacteraceae bacterium | reverse complement strand
CGGGTGCATGGGGATGTTGAGCCACGAACCGGGGCGGGCTCAAGCAGGATTTGTCCGTAGCACCCGGACGGGATTGGGAGGAGAGGGGTGGCACCGGTGCATGGTGAGTGATGCCGGTGTGCGGTGCGTGACGCCGGAAGGGCGGCGGTGAAGTCGGAAGGAAGGAAGGAAGGGTACGGCATGAGGGTATTGGTAGTGGACGATTCGCGCGCCATGCGAATGTGGATGGCGACCTTACTGCAAGAAATGACGCACCAGGCGAGCGTGGCCGAGCATGGGCGGGAGGCGCTGGAATTGTTGGAGGGACCGAGACCGTTTGAGCTGGCGCTGGTGGACTGGGATATGCCGGTGATGGACGGGATGGAGTTTTTGCGGCGGGTGCGCGCCGATGCGCGGTATCAGGGGATGAAAGTGATTATGGTAACGGCGCGGGACTCCGGCGATGAAGTAATGGAGGCGCTGCAGAGCGGAGCCGACGATTTTCTGATGAAGCCGGTGGACCGGGAGATGTTGACCGAGAAAATGCGCATGGTGGGCTTGCAGCCGTAGGGCGCGGCCGCAGGAATTGAGGACGCGCGTGGAGAAGACGCGGGTATTGGTGGTAGACGATTCGGTGCTCATGCGGTCGGCGATATCGCATGTGATCTCCTCCGATCCGGAGTTGGAGGTCGCCGGGGTGGCGGCGAACGGGAAGATTGCGCTGTCGAAGATGGAGCAGGTGCAACCGGACGTGGTGACGCTGGACTTCGAGATGCCGGAGATGGACGGCCTGCAGACGCTGGGGGAGCTGCAGAAACGCTATCCGGCGGTGCCGGTGATCATGCTCAGCTCGCTGACGATGAGCGGGGCCGAGGAGACGCTGGAGGCGTTGGCGCGCGGGGCGTCGGACTACGTGGGCAAGCCGCATGGGGGCGATCCGGCGCATTCGCTCGAGGTATTGGGGGCGGAGCTGCTGCCGCTGATCAAGATTCATTCGGCGCGGGCGAAGGCGAAGCTGGCCGGGGCGGCGGCGCGGTGGCAGACGAGGACGGAAACGGTAGCCGCGGCGACGCCGGCGGTGCGCGCGCGGGCGGCCGGGCCAGGCGAGGTGAGCGCGGTATGCATTGGCACGTCGACGGGCGGACCGAACGCGCTGGCGGAGCTGTTTCAAGCTCTGCCGGGGGACCTGAAGGTTCCGCTGTTCGTCGTGCAGCACATGCCTCCGATGTTTACGCGGCTGCTGGCCGAGCGGCTGGCGGCGGGATCGAAGCTGCGGGTTGTGGAGGGACAACAAGGGATGCGCGTGGAGTCGGGGCGGGCCTACATTGCGCCGGGCGGACTGCACATGGAGGTGCGGCGCGACGCGCAGGGCGAGTATCTGCATTTGCAGGAGGAGCCGCCGGAGAATTCGTGCCGGCCGGCGGTGGACGTGCTGTTCCGCAGCGCGGCGAGGATATACGGGAAAGGCGTGCTGGCGGTGGTGATGACGGGCATGGGACAGGACGGCAAGCGGGGATGCGCGGCGGTGCATGACGCGGGCGGCTATGTGATGGTGCAGGACGAGGCGAGCAGCGTGGTGTGGGGGATGCCGCGCGCGGTGGCCGAGGCGGGGCTGGCGAATCTGGTGAAGCCGTTGCGGGAACTGGGACCGGAATTGATGTTGCGGCTACGGGCCGGGAGAGTGTCCTAGATGAAGGTATCGGCACAGGATTTTACGTACATAGCGGGATTGGCAAAGGGGTTGTCGGCGCTTGAACTGGACGAGGGCAAGGAGTATCTGGTGGAGTCGCGGCTGGCTCCGGTGGCCACCGAGGCGGGATGCACGAGCCTGGAAGCGCTGTGCGTGAGGCTGCGGGCCGAGAGCGGGTATGGACCGTTGTCGAACCGGGTGATCGACGCGCTGACGACGAACGAGACGTTGTTTTTTCGCGACTTCCATCCGTTTGAGACGCTGCGGCTGCACGTGCTGCCGGAGTTGATCGAGAAGCGGGCGGCGATGCGGCGGCTGACGGTATGGTCGGCTGCGTGTTCGACCGGGCAGGAGCCGTACAGCCTGGCGATGCTGTTAAGCGAGCATTTTCCGCAGCTGGCGAGTTGGGATGTGCGCATAACGGCGACCGACATCTCACCGACCGTGCTGGCGAAGGCGCGCGAGGGGCGGTACACGAAGCTGGAGGTGAACCGGGGGCTGCCGGCGTCGTACCTGATCAAGTATTTTCAGAGCGACAACAAGGATTGGGTGTTGAAAGAGCCGCTGCGGAAGATGGTGGAGTTTCGCGAGTTGAACCTGATTGGGAGCTGGGCGGGGGTGGGGATTTTCGATCTGGTGTTCATTCGCAATGTGCTGATCTACATGAACTCGCCGACGAAGATGGGAATTCTGGGGAACGTGCGGCGGCATATGGCCGACGATGGGGCGCTGTTGTTGGGATCGGCGGAGACGTTGTTGGGCGAGTGGGGGATATTCCGGGCTAGGGTGGGGAACAACAGCGTGGTGTGTCAGCCGGCGGTGTGAGGCGCGGCGGCGGGATGGGCGAGGCGGGGGCGGGGCGGCGGGGGAGGGGGCGGCGGAGCGGCGGTGTGAGGGGACGGCGGGGTGACGGGTGGCCGGGTGAGGAGGCAGTGTGCAAGGGCGGCGGAGCGAAGGCGGCGGTGTGACGGGCTCGCTATCGCAGGCCTTCCATCATTCTGGACATATTGGCTCGCAGGGTTTCGGCGAGGCGAGAGAGCTCGTCGGCGGCCTGGAGGAGTTGACCGGCGCAGTCGCGCGTTTCGGCGGCGACGGCGGTGACCGATTGGACGGTGCGGGTGAGTTCGCGGGTGCCTTGGGCGGCCTGGCTGGTGTTGACCGAGATGCTCTCGGTGGAGGTGCGCTGGTGGTCGACCGAAGTGGCGATGGCCGAGGAGATCTGGTCAATGTCGCCGATCTGGCGGCAGATGCTTTGGATGGCGTGGGAGACCTCGCCGGTGGCACCGCGCATTTGCGAGATTTCGTTGGAGATCTCATCGGTGGCGGAGGAGGTTTTGCGGGCGAGTTCCTTCACTTCGGCGGCGACAACGGCGAAACCGCGGCCGGCCTCGCCGGTGCGTGCGGCTTCGATGGTGGCGTTGAGGGCGAGGAGGTTGGTTTGGTGGGCGATGTCGGAGATCATCTTGACGACGCCGCCGACGCGGGTGGAGACGGCCGAGAGATTGTCCATGACCGGCCCGGTGCCGACGGCCTGGCGGGCGGCCTCCTGGGCGAGGGTGGCGCACTGGCGTGTTTGATCGGCCACTTCGCCGAAGGAGACGCTCATCTGGCGCGTGGTGGCGGCGACGTTGGACATGCTGACCGAGGTTTGTTCGGTGGCGGCGGCGAGGACGTTGGCTTCGTCCGTGGTTTGGCCGGCCATGGAGGAGAGCTGTTTGGCGGTGGCCCGCATCTCGGTCGCCGATGAAGCGAGCGTGGCGATGATCTGATCGAGCTCGCCCGCGAGTTCGCGGCGGCGCTCTTCGGAGGTACGCAGGGCTTCGGCCTGGCGGGCCATCTGTTCGGTGGCGGCATTGATGACGCCCGAGGCGTGGCGGAAGCTGCCTCGCATGCCACGGAGGAGAACGCGGCGGAAGAACTTGCCGTGGGCGGCGTGGTCGAGCGAGGCGCGCGATTCGCGGACGAAGGCGTCGGTCATGTCGAGCATCTGATTGATGGCGTGGGCGAGGCGGGCGGCATCGCCATCGGCGGGGATGTGGAGAAGGCGCGGTTCGAGATCGCCTTGGGCGGCGCGCTGGCAGACATGGGTGGCCTGTTCGAACCAGTGGCGGTAATAGGCGAGCTGGTCTTCGGTGGAGAGCGGGGCTTCGGCGGCGGGCTTCATAGGGCGAACACGAACTCCTCGTAGGGTTTGCCGGCCTGGTCGAGGGTGGCTTCGAGCAGCTTGACGGCGGACTTCATGCCTTCGACGGGGTTGGTGTGGCGCGCCTCTTCGGCGAGCAGGAGGCGGTAGAGGTCGGTGCATTGGCCGACGGCTTTGCGCTCGGGGACGCGGCGGTTGGAGTGGTAGCCGGTAATGCGGCCGGCTTCATCGAAGGTTGGCGTGACGTGGGCAAGGACCCAGTAGTGGTCGCCGCTTTTGCACATGTTCTTGACGTAGGCGAAGATTTCCTTGCCATTGGCGACGGTGTCCCAGAGCAGCTTGAAGACGGCGCGGGGCATGTCGGGATGGCGGATGAGGTTGTGCGGCTGGCCGAGGATCTCCTCTTCGGTGTAGCCGGAGATGCCGATGAAGACTTCGTTGGCGTAGGTGACGATGCCTTTGAGATCGGTTTTGCTGACGATGATGTCTTCTTCGGCGAAGAACCGTTCGACGCCGGTGGGGGTGGGACGGGGGGACTTCGTGGCCAAAAGGGGCGGCTCCTCGGAAGGGGTAGTGGGGGCGGGGCAGAGGAATTCTCGTGTGGGGATGGGCGGGGGTGAGGCGCGGGGCGGGGGGGGCGGCGTGGGGCGGGGCGCGGGGTGGGCGGTGGTCGTGTG
>CAYUZM010000583.1:0-4490 GCA_964449665.1 uncultured Solibacteraceae bacterium | reverse complement strand
GCACACACAGCCGCACGAAGACTTCTTCCACACGGCTGCGGTTGAGAATCTCGTCGATGCGCTCCAGCCGTTGGCGCCAGGTGCGGTAGTCGACCGGTCCCAGCACGGTTGGCACCGGCGGCTGCAAGGGCTCTTGTTCGGGGAGAAGCGGGGGCAGGGTGAGTAACAACTGCTCGGCGAACATACACAATTATACGAGGGCGTTTTGCGGCAATCCAACAAAATCGTAGCGGTTTGTTTGAATCAGGATGGGCGCTGCGAGCCTGTGAAATCAGGTGTCCATGCTGGCGCCGCTACTTGGTCGCGGTAGGGACGGCCATTGCTGGCCGCCCCCCGCACAGATCCGTACGAGCGCTGCTAACGCATACGGCTCCTACCTCGGATATCTGGCGTTGAACCGAGTTGCAGGAAACGGATGGAGGATGCGGGGGTGCGGGAAGAACTTGCCGAAGCGGGCGTCGAAGCGCTCCCAGACGACTCGACCACGTTGACTGCGACGGCTCAACAGGGCGCGCCACATTCGCCGGATCTGTTCCCGGAAGTTGCTCAGGGCTCCTAGGTTCCCCGGAACTGCGTGGTACCCGTAATAGCCCACCAACACGCTCTTCAGCCATACGGCCACCAACCGCGGCGGATCATGCATTCGCTGGCGCAGGGTCTGCTTGATCTGGTGCAGCTTCGCCTGCATCCGCTTCCTGGCCGTCCGCCGTTGGATGACAAAGATCCCTGTCTTGGGATTATGTGCGCAGTGATGCGTAAACCCCAGGAAGACAAAGGTCTCAGGCTTCCCTTCTCCGCGACGCGCCCGATTGGCCTCGGCGTAGCGGCCGAATTCAATCAGACGCGTTTTCTCGGGGTGCAGTTCGAGTCCGAACTTCGCCAGCCGCTCCCGAAATTCGTCCAGGAGACGCAGGGCTTCCGCCTGGTGCTCGAACCCCACAATAAGATCGTCCGCATAGCGCACGACGATCACATCGCCCTGCGCCTGCTTCTTCCTCCAAGCTTCCATCCAGAGATCGAAGACGTAGTGCAGGTAGACATTGGCCAGCAGCGGCGAAACGACCGCTCCTTGCGGAGTCCCCATCTTAGTCTCCGACCAGTCGCCGTCCTCGGATACGCCCGCCTTCAGCCATTTCTGGATCAGACGAAGAATCCGCCGATCGGCAACGCGATGCTGGATGAACTTGAGCATCCACTCGTGGCTCAGGTTGTCGAAGAAACCCCGAATGTCTGCATCCAGAATCCAGTTCACTCGCCTCCGTTGGATGCCCACATTCAACGCGTCCAGCGCTTGATGCGGACTACGCCCAGGCCGGAACCCATACGAAAAGCCTCGGAAATCCACCTCGTAAACTTGATTCAAGATGGTGACCACGGCCTGTTGAACAATCTTGTCCTCCAGCGCCGAGATCCCTAACGGGCGCTGCCGCCCGTCGGGTTTCGGAATGTAGACTCTTCGCGAGGGCTGGGCCCGGTACGCTCCCCGGTGGATGCGACTATGAAGTTCGGCAAGCCGCTCCTCCAATCGCTCCTCGTACTCCCGCCACCTCACCCCATCCACTCCTGGCGCGGCTCGTCGCTGCAAAGCGTAAAAGCTGTCCCGAAGCAGTGTGATGGTCAGGTGGTGGAGCAGGGCGGTAAACCGATCCTGGTGGTTCTTCCTGGCTCGTTCTCGCACGCCATGCAGCCCCTGGTACACGGCTACTCCGCTCTGTGTCGGGACCGTGTGGAGTTGAATGGCGTTCTCCTTGGTCCCCGGCCTTCCCTCGACACCCTCCGCCGGAGAGCCAGGCTCTCCTTTGTTCGGATGCTTCATCGGTACTACGCCGGAGTCCGACTCCTCCGCTCCGTACATGTCTGCCTTGCGGCATTCCACCTTCGCAGACCGGCCCGATCCAGAATCAGGCAAAACGGAGGTCTCCCGGTTCTCGTGCATGCAGTTTCTCCACGTGCCTGGGGTCTCCGACTACGCGAAGCCGATACCGGAACTCGCGATGGATCGCTCCGGATCGTGTTGCCTTCCCCTTCTTGTCCACAGGGTCGGCGCTTCGTATGAGATTTTCGAAGCTCAATACCCAGCCCATAGATGCCTCTGTTTACGCTTCGGCTCGGGCCTCACGGCCTCGCCCCGCAAAACTCGAGGTCAAGATGGTTCGCTACTCCTTTCTTGTAGGGCTCTTTCATCCCCTACTGCATGCCGGTTTATCCCGGCGCACGGACAAGCTCTACATCAGCCAGAACCCCGCCTCGCAGAAGAACCGCACGGCGGAGCATGTCGATCGCCACAGCCTGTCACGGCGCCGCCAACGCATGCACGCGTTAACGCCCCAGCAGGCGGGCCGTTTGCTCAAAGAGACCCAGCACCACTGGCAGAACGTCTTCTACGCAATGGCCCTGACAACAGGCCTCCGGCCCGAGGAGATGTACGGCCTGCAGTGGGCCGATCTGGATCCTGCTTCATGCCGCATGCGTGTGCAGCGAGCCGTCGCGCGCACCCGGCCGAGAAAGGGCGAGTCGGGCCCCCGCTGGTCCTTCGCGCCGACGAAGTCGAGCGGAGGCCAACGCACGCTCGACTATCCGGCCTTCCTCAAGCCCCTCCTCGAACAGCCGCGCCGCAGCAACGAGGAGATGCGCCTGCTCGCCGGTGACGTTTGGCAGGAGCACGACCTCGTCTTCCCCTCGCACAAAGGAACGCCCCTCGACGAACGCAACACCCTCTCACGCTTCCACACGCTCCTCGCATCGATCGGCCTGCCCAAGATCCGCCTCTACGACCTCCGTCAAACCCACGCCTCGCTCCTCATCGCCGAGGGCAAGCACCCGAAACTGATCGCCGAACGCCTGGGTCACTCCTCGATCAAGCTGACCATGGACACCTACGGCCATCTGTTTCCAGGAGCCGATGAGAGCTCCGCCCACGCCATGAATGAGCTCTTCTCGGACGCCTACCGCAAGCCCCATGCGCCGCTCGAAATTGTCCCAATGCCCACTGACGCTTTGTCAGCCAGCAGCCCCAGCAAGAAAAGCTCTCCGCTGAAAAAACTACTGACAGAGCGGGCTGTGTAGGGGAAATTGGGTGGGTGCTTCAACCGCAACTGGTTGAAAATAAACTGGAGCCACCCGCCGGAATCGAACCGGCGACCTGCTGATTACAAAAAACACGAACCTGTTCCAAGCCCTCCCACGGCTCCATGCTGATCGCTCTGTTTTCAACAACTTGGGGAATCTGCTCTCGCTCAGTCAGTAACAGATGAGCAGTCAATGTAATAGGGTTTTGATTGGCACAGTTCTGGCACAGGAATTCGCGGCTCCCATTGGGAAGGCTTGCTTGGCCGTAGCCTCCGCCTGCCGGCTGCTTGACCCTTCTGGTGGAATCGTCATCCGCCCAGCTTCGACGTTGTGTCCCGCGGTATTGTGGGAGTTTCTAGTGGACGCTGGATTGAATGCCCGTTGCGCAACGGGCTATCGAGGCGGCGGCCACGCTGAGGGACGGCGATGAAGCAGTCACCAAAGAAGAGTCTGCGTGTCCCGGTTCGGAGCGACCCAGGGCGACAGACCGCCTCCTACGGTGAACTATTGACTGGTGTCGTCAATCTCATCGAAGAGGCCAGGCTGACCTCTGTCCGATCTGTCAACACTGTATTGACATCCACGTACTGGCTGGTTGGGCAGAGGATTGTGAAGCATGAACAATCCGGCGCGGAACGTGCTCCTTACGGCCAGACCCTATTGAAGAGACTCGCCAAAGACCTCAGTAGCAAGCTGGGGAGGGGCTTCTCGGAGCGAAACTTGGAACAAATGCGGGCATTCTACGTGACTTGGCCAATTCCGCAGACGCTGCCTGCGAAATCCGGCGTCTCGCCCGGCTTCCCCCTGCCGTGGTCCCATTACGTTCGGCTCCTCTCCGTCTCCGACTCGGAGGCACGCGCCTACTACGAACGCGAATCATTAGCCGGCGGCTGGTCAGTGCGTCAACTCGATCGCCAGATCGCAAGCCTCGCATATCAACGGACCCGAGGAGCCAGAGCACTGAGCGTGAAGGACGATGACCCACTATCGCCAGACGCGCATGTCCGCGACCCTTTCATTCTCGAATTCCTGAATCTCAAAGACGAGTATTCGGAATCCGACCTTGAGAATGCGCTCATCGATAGCCTCGAGCAGTTCCTGCTGGAGTTGGGCAACGATTTCGCGTTCGTCGCCCGTCAGAAACGGCTTCGAATCGGAACGGAGTGGTACAGGGTAGACTTGGTGTTCTTTCACCGCCAGCTTCGATCGCTCATCATCGTGAACCTGAAGTTGGGCAAGTTCACGCATGCCGATGCCGGCCAGATGAACCTGTACTTGAACTACGCCAGGGAGCACTGGATTCATACTCACGAGAACCCGCCCATCGGTTTGATCCTCTGCTCGGAGAAGAATGCCGCTGTCGCCCATTACTCTCTTGGCAACCTTTCCAACCAAGTGTTGGCGCGCGAATACCAGCTCGC
>CAYUZM010000582.1:0-4491 GCA_964449665.1 uncultured Solibacteraceae bacterium | reverse complement strand
GGGGGGCCCCAGGGGGGGTGGGGGGGGGGATGGGGGATGGGGGCGCGGACGGTGGGGTCGGCGGGGTGGGTGATTGGGCGCGACGCGTCGATTGGCGAGGACGGCGGGCTGCATCCGGGCGTGACGATCTACGACGGGACTGTCGTGGGCGCGCGGGTAATTCTTCATGCCGGGTGCATATTGGGCGCCGATGGGTTTGGGTTTGCGATGACGGGAGGGCGGTGGGAGAAGTTTCCGCAGGTGGGGCGGGTGGAGTTGGGCGATGATGTGGAGATTGGCGCGAATTCGTGCGTGGACCGCGCGGCGTTGGGCGTGACGCGCATCGGCGATGGGACGAAGCTCGACAACATGGTGCACGTGGGGCACAACTGCGTGATTGGCAAGCATGTGGTGGTGGCTGCGCAGACGGGATTTTCGGGGGGCGTGACGATTGGGGATTATGCGGTGGTGGGCGGGCAGGTGGGCGTGGGGGACAAGGCGCGGATTGAGTCGAAGGCGATTGTGGGGTCGGGCGCGGGGATTTTGACGTCGAAGATTGTGCGGGCGGGGGAGCCCGTTTGGGGGACTCCGGCGCGGCCGTTGCGGGAGTATCTGGAGACGCTGGCGGCGGGGGCGCGGACACCGAAGATGCGGTCGCAGGTGAAGGATTTGCTCAAGCGGGTGGAGGCGTTGGAGGCGGCGCTGGCGAGGCCCGATGCGGGGGAGCGGGCGTGATCGTCGTTGTGGGCGGGCATAGCCGGAACATTGGGAAGACTACGGTGGCGGCGTCGATTATTCAAGCGACGCGCGAGGCGGGTTGGACGGCGGTGAAGGTGACGCAGCATGGGCACGGGGTGTGCGAGCATGCGTGTTCGTGCGCGGAGCATGTGGATCCGGTGGCGGTGGACGAGGAGGCCGCGCCGAGCGGGACCGACAGTGGGCGGTTTTTGGCGGCGGGGTCGGAGCGGGCGTTTTGGGTGCGGACGGCGCAGGGGGAGTTGGGGCGGGCGATGCCGCGTATTCGCGAATTGATCGCGACGAGCCGGAATGTGTTGTTCGAATCGAACAGCCTGATGCAGTTTGTGAAGCCGGACCTTTATCTAGTCGTCGTCGATTTTTCGGTGGCGGACATGAAGGATTCGACGCGGTTGTTTATCGACCGGGCGGATGCGTTTGTGAAGACGGGGGGTGAGGCGGCGCAGTGGGAAGGGGTTTCGCGGCGGTGGTTTGAGGCGAAGCCGGTGGTGACGGCGGGTTCGGAGGAGCTTTTCCAAATGGTGCGGGAGGGTTTGGCTAAAGGCGTGACGCAATCTGTCCGATGAACGGAGAGGATGCGTATACCCTATGCGTGGATCTGCGGGGCATCGGTCACCCTCAGCGCGCTGCTTTTGTTTTCCGTACAACCGGTGTTGGCGAAGCTGATTCTGCCGTGGTTTGGCGGGACGGCGGCGGTGTGGTCAGTCTGCATCTTCTTCTTTCAGGGGATGTTGCTGGCGGGGTATGGCTATGCGCACGTGCTGGCGCGGTATCTGACGCCAAAGCAGCAGGCGGTGGTGCATACGGCGCTGCTGGCGGTGAGTTTACTGGCGTTGCCGATTGTGCCGGGGGCGGAATGGAAGCCTGCCGGAACGGAAGACCCATTCTGGCGGATCTTGGGACTGCTGGTGGCAAGCGTGGGGGCTCCTTATTTCCTGCTGTCGGCGACGAGTCCGCTGGTGCAGTCGTGGTTTGCGACGCGGCACGGGGGCGCGCTGCCTTACCGGTTGTTTGCGTTGTCGAACCTGGCCTCGCTGGCGGCATTGCTGGCCTATCCGGTGATTGTGGAGCCTGCATCGACTTCGCGGGAGCAGGCGATGTTGTGGACGGTGGGGTATGTGGTATGCGCGATCGGATTGGTGGCGACGGCGTGGTCGGGGTTGGGTGCGCATGCGGCGGAAGAGAAACCGGCGGCGGCGCGTTCGGCTTCCCCGCCCTGGCGCGACCGGATGTTGTGGCTGCTGCTCGCGGCGATTCCTTCGGCGCTGTTGTTGGCGGTGACGAATCACTTGTGCCAGAACGTGGCGGCGATTCCGTTCCTTTGGCTGTTGCCATTGGTGGTGTATCTGGCGACGTTCATTCTGTGCTTCGACCGCGAGGGGTTGCACCGGTCGCCTGTGTGGACGTTCCTGGGCGGGGCGGGGTTGGCGGCGATTTCGTGGGCAGAACTGCAGGGGCAGCTTTCGGTGCGCGTGGCGATTCCGTTGTTTCTGGCGGGGCTGTTTGGGGCGTGCATGTATTGCCATTCGAAGCTGGTGGCGCGGAAGCCGGCGGCGGAACACCTGACGTATTTCTATTTGATGATTTCGGCGGGCGGGGCGATTGGGTCGCTTGTGGTGGGGATGCTGGCGACACGGATATTGCGCGGCTACTTCGAGCTACCGATCGGGATTGCGCTGTGCGCGTTCGTGCTGTTGTTCATGGAGTATCGCAAGAACATCGTCACCGATATGGCCTGGACGGGCGTTGCGGTTGGGGCGGTGGTGGCGGCGGGGGCGTCGATTCTCAGCTTTGAGGGAAGCGCGCTGGTGGCCGGGCGGAACTTCTATGGCGTGCTGCGCGTGAGCGAGAGCCAGACGGCGAGCGGAACGGCGCGGACGCTGGTGCATGGTTCGGTGAATCATGGGGCGCAGTATTTGAGCAAGCCGGAAGTGACGACGGCTTACTACACGCCGAAGTCGGGCGTGGCGCTGGCGTTGGCGAGCATGGAGAAGCCGAAGCGGCGGGCGGGGCTGATCGGGCTGGGCGTGGGAGTGCTGGCGGCATATGCCAAGCCGGGCGACGAGTTCCGCTTCTATGAGATCAATCCGCTGGTGGTGGACTATGCGCGCACGCAGTTCCGGTTTTTGTCGGATTGTCCGGGGAAGGTGGAGATTGTGTTGGGCGATGGGCGGATGGCGCTGGAGCGGGAAAAGCCGAACGGGTTCGATTTGCTGGTGGTGGATGCGTTTTCGGGCGATTCGATTCCGGTGCATTTGCTTTCGCGCGAGGCGTTGGGGCTTTATATGAAGCACCTTGCGCCGGGCGGGATTCTGGCGATGCATGTTTCGAATATTCACTTGCAGTTGGCCCCGGTGGTGGAGCGGGTGGGGCGGTCGCTGGGGTTGCATACGCGGTTGGTGGCGGATGTGAAGAATGACGATCCGCTGCAATCGGCGTCTGAGTGGGTGCTGATTGCACGGGATGAGGGAGTGTTTGCGCATCCGGCGTTGAGCGGATCGGCAGCGCCGCTGATGGCGAGTAGTTTGCGCCCTTGGACGGACGACTATAACAATTTGTTGCAGGTGTTGCGATAGGCGCAGGTGTTGCGGCAGCGGTCGCGGCCCGCGGGGCGGTACTGGGTGGGCGCGCGGCGCTTTCGGCGGGAGTCCGGTATGCGCTAGGCGGCGCGCGGGAGTTCGACCGAAACGGTGACGCCCTTGGGTTCGTTCAGTTGTACTTCGGCGCGGCCTCCATTGGCTTCGGCGATGCGGCGTACGCTGGCGAAGGCGAGGCCCGCACCGGCGGGGGCGTGGGGGCGGAAGGGTTCGAAGATGAGCGACGCTTCGTCGCTTTGAATGCGCAATTGTGGTGCGGAGACGCGCAGGTGTACTTCCGAGCCGATGTGCTGCGTGGAGATGCGCACTTCGCCATGCGCCCATTTGCGAACGAGCCCGATGAGACTCTGCACGCAATGGCGGGCTTGGGCGGGATCCATCTGCACCATGGCGACGGACTCCGAAAGCGAGATCTGCATTGGCGTTTGCGTGGCGGGTTCGCTGGTGATCGATTCGGTGACGAGTTCGTTCAGATCGACCAGTTGGGGATTGGGGGGCGTGGCCTGGAAAAAGTGGACGGCGTCGGCGAGGACCCAGTTCATTTGCTCGACGAGTTGCTGAAGTTTTTCGACTTGCTGGCGGACACGCAGGTCGTGGCGCGGAACGACCATGGTGAGGTAGTAGGCGATCGATTCCATCGTGCTGAGGGGTTGGCGCAGCTCATGAGAGAGCTGGCGCACAACTTCGGTGACCTCAAACTCGGGGCGAGAGTCTTGCAGGACGGCGGCGGGGACGGGTGGAACGTGAACTTCGGTCATGACAGCAGGAGCAGTCCGTCATTATACCGTCCTCTTTTGAATGCACGATTTCTACTTTATGGCGAAGGTGGCGAGATGTTGGCCGCGGGGCAGTTCGACCAACCATGTTCCATCGCCGAGCGCAAGGGGGGCGATCTCCGCGGGCGCACCGTCGATCTCGATGCGGGCGGGTTTTCGGTCAAGCAGGGTCCAGGCGCGGGCTTGGGATTCGTAGGCGATTTCGCTTGCGGAGGCGGTGGCGGAGGCGCTGGTGAGTTCGGCGGCGAGGTCGAGGATGGTGATGGGCGGGCGCGCGTTGGCGGTGGCGATGGCGGGCACGGCGGCGGTGGCGATGGCGGGCGCGGCGGCGGCGGTGGTGGTGGTGTGCAGGCCGGCGTTGGTAATGACGTGCGAGACGGCGT
>CAYUZM010000581.1:0-4504 GCA_964449665.1 uncultured Solibacteraceae bacterium | reverse complement strand
CAAGGCACCATTCGCGCCGACATCGCCGCCTCGCGCTGGGAGATTGAGCAGGCGCGCCTGCTCGTGCTCAAGGCCGCCTACATGATGGACACGGTCGGCAACAAGGCCGCGCAAGGCGAGATCGCCATGATCAAAGTGGTCGCCCCGAACATGGCACTGCGCGTGATCGACCGCGCCATTCAAGCGCACGGCGCCGCCGGTGTATGCGAAGACACCTTTCTCGCCGAAGCCTGGGCCAATGCCCGCACACTGCGCCTCGCCGATGGCCCCGACGAAGTGCACCGCAACGCCCTCGCGAAATTGGAACTGAAGAAGTACAGCTAACGCCGCGGCGCACCTGGCGCTCACTCGCATACAGCGGCCCTGTCGCACCCTGCGCCCCACGGCACCAAGTGCCCCTCTCGCACCCAGCGCCAGGCCGAAGTCTAACGCCCCGTGAACTTCGCCGGCCGCTTCTCCAGAAAATGCGCCACGCCTTCCTTGAAGTCGTCGCACTGCAGGCTCTTCAACATCTCCTTGTGCGCGAAGGTCACCGCGCCCGCGAGTGGCTGCTCCAACGCCGCGTACACCTGCGCCTTCATCACGCGCGTCGATCGCGGCGAAACATTGTGCGCGATGTCCTCGGCATACGCCGCCGCACGCGCCGCAAACTCCGCTTCGGGAAACACGTGCTCCACAAGACCGATGCGCGCCGCTTCGTTGCCATCCACTTGCCGCCCCGTGAGCAGCAGGTCCATCGCGCGCCCCGTTCCCACCAGGTGCGGCAGCGTCCACGCCATTCCATACTCGGCGATCAACCCGCGCTTGGCGAAGATCGTCGAAAACTTCGCCGTGTCGGCCGCCAGCCGCACATCGCAGTAGAGCGCGATCACGAAGCCCAACCCCACGCAGTGCCCGTTCACGGCCGCGATTACGGGCTTGGCCACCTGCAGCAGCCACGAATAGTCGCGCTGCAACACGCTTCCGCCGCCCTCTTCGATGATGCCGCTCAGCAGGCTCATGTCGGCGCCCGCGCAGAAGCCGCGCCCGGCTCCCGTCACCACGATTACGCGGACGGCTTCGTCGAACTCCGCCGCCGCGACGGCGCTTTTGAACTCCTCCTCCATCGTGCGCGTCCACGCGTTCAACCGGTCCGGCCGGTTCAGCGTGATGCGCGCCACCGCGTTCTTCACTTCGTAGAGAATCTCTGTGTAGTTCATGCGGGCACCTCGTCGGCATCGAGCGCGCCGCATTCCACGCCGCGCTGAAAGAACGATTCTAGCCCGCGCACGGTTGCCGCATCGTCGAAGGCCTGCCCCACGCGCGTTGCCTGTTCGGCCTGCGCCCGGTAGTTGCGCAGCCGCTCGCGGCTCGCCTCCAGGTTCTCACGATAGAACTGATACACCGCCGCATACCGCGCGGGCAGGTGCGCCGGATGCAAATCCCATCCCTGCCCAATGCCGCACTGGAGCGCATGCGCCACGTTGCTCATGTGCAGGCGCCACGCCGCCTGCACCTCGTCCTTCGCGCCGATGGGCAGCCGCGCCGTCGGCCCGTCGGAGATGCGCACGCCCGTTCCCGCCAGCGCCACCAGCAGCGTGTGCCGCGCGTAGTCGCACAGCGGATGCGTCAACGATTGCGCCGAAGCGGGCACGCCGAGCGAGGCCGTGAAATCATAGGGACCGAAGTGCGCCGCCACCACCGGGCCGGCCTCGACAATCGCCCGTGCGTCGCGCAGCGCCTCCGGTGTTTCGATCATTACCTCCAGCGCCACCCCGGGCGCCGCCGCCGCCGCGCGGGCCACCTCGCTGGGCGCAGTCACCTTCGCCAGCGTAATCACGAAGCCCTCCGGCAGCGCGCCCGCGCCATCGAGAAAGATCCTCAGCGTCCGCTCCGCACGCCGCCAATCGCTGCGAAGACGGATGCCCACGAGCGGAGGAAGCGCTCCAGCGTGGCGTGCTTCAGCCAAACTCGCCGCCGCCGCGCGCGCATGCCCGTCTTCCTCCTCATCGGAGCGAATGCCGTAGCCATCCTCGAAGTCGATGCGCAGATCTTCCAACGGCTCTCGCGCAAGCTTCGCCCGCACGCGCTCCAGCACACCGGGCGCCACCAGCTCCGCCAGCCCGCCCTCTTCCAGCGAGCGGAGCGCCAGCCGCCCCATCTTCGCCACAACGTCCGCGCGAAACAGGTGCGCGCCCCCGTACAGCACGTGCACCGGCTGCCGTGCGGCCATCACTTCTGCTTGGCGATGATCAGGTCTTTGATCTTCGCGTAGGTCGCCGCCGGGACAATCTTCTTCTCAACCAGTTCATCCTTGCCCTTGTACGGACGGCCTTTCACAATTTTCTCGGCGTAGGCGTCGCCCACGCCCGGCAAGGCTTTCAACTGGTCGACCGATGCGCTGTTGATGTCCAGCAACGCCGCCGCCTTCTTCGGAACCGCCGGCACGCCGCCCTTCTTGTCCTGCGCCGCCACGGGTCCAACGCACATTGCCAAAACCAGCGCGAGTGTTGCAAGTATTCGTCTCATGATGCGCAGTATAGCCCCTGCGATCGTGAATTACACTGGAGCATCCCATGAAAAATCTTCTATGCTTCGGAGACTCCAACATGTGGGGTTTCCAGCCCGGCGTGGGCCGCCGCTACGCATTCGACGTTCGTTGGACCGGCGTGCTGCAGCGCGCGCTCGGCCCCGATTGGCGTGTAATCGAGGAAGCGCTCAACGGCCGCACCTGCGCCTTCGACGACCCCGTTATGCCCGGACGCCGCGGCCTCGACGTGCTGCCCATCCTGCTCGACGCGCACCGCCCGCTCGACGCCGTGCTCATCGCCCTCGGCACCAACGATGCGAAGAAGCACTTCCATGCCAACACCGGCGTCATCGCGCGTGGCATGTCGCTCATGCTCGATTGCATCCTCAAGAGCAACTGCGGAGCGTGCGGCCGCGATGCCGCCGCGCCCCCGCGCGTCATCCTGATTGCGCCTCCGCCGCTGGGCCGCCAGAGCGAGTTCGCCGAATTCTTTGAAAACTCGGCCGAAAAGCTCCTCGCGCTGCCCGCCCACTACCGCGCCCTCGCCACCCAATTCGGCTGCGAGTTCTTCGATGCCGGAACCGTCGTCACCACCAGCGACATCGACGGCATCCACTGGGAAGCCTCCGAACACGCCAAGCTCGGCGAGGCGCTGGCGAAACTGATCGACGCTTAAAGCGCCTGCACGGCGAGATAGAACAGCGTCGCCACCATGATCACCGTCCCGCGCGGCAGCGTGATCGCGCCCTCGCCCCCGATGTCCAACTCCGGCCGCCGCTCATACGGCGCTTCGGCGCGTGGAGCCGACCGCAGAATGTGGCCGATGTTCGAAAACGTCTGCCGCAGCCGTCCCTTCGCAATCACCAGCACCAGCGCCGCCACGCCTCCCAGCACCGCCTGCAGCACGAACAACACCAACCACACCTCCGGCCCCACAAGCGCGCCCATCGCGGCCATCAATTTCAAATCGCCTCCGCCCACGGCGCGCAGCGCGTAGAGCGGCACGTACACGAGCAACGCGATGCCAAACCCCTTCGCCGCGCTCAATGGCGAATTCAGCGCCACGCCAGCCAGCAGTCCCGCCACGGTGAGCCAGTTCGGAATGCGCCGCGCGCGCCAATCCCAGACGCCCGCCAAGGTCACCAACGCCGCCAGCGCGGCTGTCTGATACCCAGTCATGCCGCGGGTTCAGCCGGCGGCTTCGGTTCGCGCGCCGTATCGTAATCCGGGTTCGCCGCCGGCATCTGCGCGTCCACCCGTTTGCGCCACGCGTGCAACTCGCCACGCATTGCTGCAAAGCGCTTCGCCTCGGCTCCGGCCAAATCCGACCGTTCGCCGAGATCGCGCTTCAGGTTATAGAGTTCGGCCTTCCCCGTTTCCAGATGCTCAATCAACTTCCAATCGCCGCGCCGCATCGCGCTCGAAGGCCGCCCCAACTGCGGGCTGTAGTGCGGATAGTGCCAATACATGTTGCGCTCGGCCATCTTGCCTCCGCGCAACGCCGGAGCAATACTCACACCATCGGGACGGTGCCCCGCCACGAGCGGCGTGCCCGCCATCTCCGCAATGGTCGCGTAGTAGTCGCAGGTGTAGATGGGATCGGGGCACACCGCGCCGGGCTTGGTCACGCCGGGCCATCGCACCAGCGTGGGCACGCGAATGCCGCCCTCGTACAAGTGCCCCTTGCCCAGCCGCAGCGGCGCGTTCGAGGTAATCTGCCGCTGCTTCCACTCGCGGGAACTCACGCCCCCGTTGTCGGCCGTGAAGAACACCACGGTGTTGTCCGCCACGCCCATCTCTTCGAGCGTCCGCATCACGCGCCCCACGCTCTCATCCACGCTGTAGATCATCGCCGCATACTCGGCGAAGTTCTGCCCGCCCGCAGGCTGCTTGCCGTCGAACCGCGCCGTCAGTTCCTTCTTCGCTTCAATCGGAACGTGCACGCCATAGTGCGGCAGATAGAGGAAGAACGGATTCGAGCCTTGCTTCCTCCGC
>CAYUZM010000580.1:0-4519 GCA_964449665.1 uncultured Solibacteraceae bacterium | reverse complement strand
GCGCGAGAACGTCGCCGCTGTGACGGAGATCGCCGACCACCCGATGCGGCCAGAGGAGGCGCTAGAGTTGGTCGGGCTGGGCGATCGTATGAACCACTTCCCATCGCAGCTCTCCGGAGGCCAGCAGCAGCGCGTCGCCATCGCCCGCGCGATCGCCAAGCGGCCCTCCGTGCTGCTTTGCGACGAACCGACGGGCGCGCTCGATTGGGAAACCGGCATAGTCGTTCTAGAGGCGATTGAGACCGTCAACCGGGAGTTGGGCACGGCGACTGCCGTGATTACGCACAACGCCGACATCGCCCGCATGGCCGACCGCGTCATCCACATGAGTAACGGCCTCATCTCATCGGTGGAACACAACCAGACGCGGCGTGCACCCAAAGAGCTGCACTGGTAACGCAATGCGGGCGCTCGACATCAAGCTATTCCGCGACCTGTGGGCGATGAAAGGCCAGGCCTTCGCCATCGCCATGGTGGTTGCGGGAGGCACGGCAACCTATGTGCTGGCCTCCTCGACGCTCGACTCGCTGAAGACGACGCAGGCCACGCTCTATCGCGAGGGCCTCTTCGCGGACGTTTTCGCGCAACTCAAGCGCGCGCCTGAGAACCTGCGTGAACGCATAGGCGCGATCCCAGGAGTGCGGTTCGTCGAGACGCGGATCGCCGTGCCCGCCAACCTCGACCTGCCCAGCTACGGCCTGCCGATCTCGGCCATGGTGCTGTCGCTCGAAGAGAATGGCCGCGGAGCGCTCAACCAGCTCTACCTGCGAAGCGGGCGCATGCCCGAGCAGGGCCGAGAACAAGAGGCAGTCGTCAGCGATGGCTTCGCGCTGGCGCACAAGCTGCAACCCGGCATCTCGCTCACCGCCACGATCTACGGGCGCAGGCGCACCATCCAGATCACCGGGATTGTTTCGTCCACGGAGTTCATCTACCAGTTGCAGCCCGGCTCGATCATCCCGGACTTCAAGACGTACGCGATCTTGTGGATGAATCGCGACCCGGTGGAGACGGCCTACAACATGACCGGCGCGTTCAATCAGGTTTCGCTGAAGCTCGATCCGGGCGCGTCGCAGCAGGACGTGATCGCGCGGCTCGACGATCTGCTGCGCACATACGGCGGACTCGGTTCGCACGGACGCGAAGATCAGGTTTCGCACAAATACCTCTCCGAAGAGTTCAAGCAACTCACGGTGATGGCAACCGTCTTTCCCGCCATTTTCCTCGGCGTCGGCGCGTTTCTGTTGAATGTCGTGTCCACGCGCCTGCCGGCGACACAGCGCGGTCAAATCGCGATTCTCAGAGCATTCGGATACACCACGCCCGTCATTGCCTCGCACTACCTGAAGCTCACATTCATCATCGTGGCCATCGGCTGCCTGCTCGGTCTCGCCGCCGGCCAGTGGATGGGCCGCGGCATGAGCAACATGTACATGGAGTTCTACCGTTTCCCCAAGCTTGAGTACGTGCTCCGCCCGCACGTGGTCGTCTATTCGGTAATTATCAACCTCATTGCGGCCTCAATTGGCGCGGTGCACGCGGTGGTGCGAGCGGCCGGCGAAGCGCCCGCGCAGGCGATGCAACCCGCCGTGCCGGGAAACTTCCGGCTCACCATTCTCGAACGGCTAGGCGCGGCGCGGCATCTGTCACAGCCGACTCGGATGATTATGCGCAACCTGGAACGGCGCCCACTGAAGGCGATGCTCTCGATTCTGGGCGTTGCGCTCTCCGGCGCGATTCTCGTGATGGGCGGATTCTGGTCGAATGCGGTCGACTTCATGGTCGACTTCCAGTTCCGGCAGGCGCAGCGCGACGACCTGACGGTGGTCTTCATCGATGCGACATCGGAGCGGGCCGTTTACTCGCTTACCAGTCTGCCCGGCATCGGCTATGCCGAGCCGTTCCGGTCCGTGGCCGTTCGACTTCGCAACGGCGCGCAGATCTACCGGACATCGATCCAAGGCCTCGACGACCGCGGCGAGTTGCGCCGCCTGCTGAACACCAGCGGGCGCGCCATCGACTTGCCCGAGGACGGTTTGATGCTCACGGATTTCCTGGCCCGCAAGCTGCGTCTGACGCCCGGCGATATGGTCACCGTCGAGGTGATGGAAGGCGAGCGCGGCGTTTACCAAGTGCCGCTCACAGCAGTAGTCAGCGAGTACATCGGCGTGTCGGCCTACATGCGGCGGCAGGCGCTGAACCGCATGCTGGGCGAGGGCAACGCGATTTCGGGCGCGTATCTCGCTGCCGATATGACGCAGGCGCCACTCATCTATGCGCGACTCAAAGAGATGCCCCGCGTGGCATCCACGACGGCGCGCATGAGGCTACTAGAGAGTTTCTACGAGACGATGGCCCGGCAGATGTTGACCTTCGCGTTCTTCAACACGCTACTCGCGGCGACTATCGCCATCGGCGTGGTCTACAACACCGCGCGTATTGCCTTCAGCGAGCGCAACCGGGAATTGGCGAGCCTGCGCGTGCTGGGCTATACGCGGGGCGAGATTTCGTACATCCTGCTGGGCGAACTGGCAATCATCGTATTCCTTGCCATTCCGCTCGGCTGCTATCTGGGACGCTTCATGTGCCAGCTTTCCGTAGCCCAAGCAAACGATTTGTTCCGCGTGCCTTTGGTGATTCTGCCGTCGACCTATGCGTTCTCGGCCATCGTCGTGCTCGTCGCCGCCGCGATTTCCGGCTTGCTCGTGCGGCGCAAGCTCGACCATATGGATCTTGTGGAAGTCCTTAAAACGAGGGAGTAACGAAGTCTCTATATGAAACGCTGGCTCTGGATCATACTGCTCATCGCAATCGTCGTTGCCGGCGCCTTCTGGGCCATGCGGCCTCAGCCCGTTGAGGTTTCGGGAACGGCGGCGTCTCGCGGGCCGCTGCGCGTCACGGTGGAAGAGGAAGGCAAAACGCGGCTACGCGACCGATTCGTCGTCTCCTCTCCGGTCGCCGGATACGTACGCCGTATTCAGTGGAAGGAGGGTGACAACGTCCGCGCGGGCGACGTAGCGGCGGTGCTGGAACCGCTGCGCGCGCAAGTGCTCGATACACGAACGCGCGAACAGGGTGAAGCTCGGCTGAAGGCTGCCGAAGCCACGCTGCGGGTTGCGCAGGCGCGGTTAAGCACCACCGAGCAACAGGCTCGGGCGGCACAGGCAGAAGCGAGTTATTGGGCCCAGCAGTTGGAGCGGGAAACGCCGCTTTCGAAGACGGGCGACATTCCGCAGGAACGCCTGGCGCGCACACGCAGTGAAGCCACGCGCACGGAAGCCGCGCGCCGGGCCGCCGAGAATTCGGTCGCGACCGCACGCGCCGAAATAGAACAGGCGCGTGCGGAAGTGGAGGCGGCGCGTACTGCGTTGCTGGAACCCTCCGTTGGTCCTCGCAAGGCGACAGGCGATCTGGTCACGGTCCGCTGGCCGGTTTCGGGACGCATCTTGAAGCTCGTGAAGGAGAGCGAAGGCGTTGTGCAGGCCGGCGAGCCGCTCATGGAGTTGGGCAATACGCGCGCTTTGGAAGTGGAGGTGGAGGTGCTTTCCGTTGACGCCGTGAAGATGGCGCAAGGCACGGCAGTGGAGTTCACGAGGTGGGGCGGCGAGAAGCCGCTGGAAGGCCGCGTGCGCGTGGTGGAGCCGTCGGGCTTCACAAAGATCTCCGCGCTTGGCGTCGAGGAGCAGCGCGTCCGCGTGATCGCCGACATCACCTCGCCCGAGGACCAGTGGAAGCGCCTCGGACATGGCTATCGGGTAGAGGCAATATTCATTCTCTGGCAAGGTGAGCGGGTGCTGCAGGTACCCGCCAGCGCGCTATTCCGCACCGGTGAGCAATGGAATGTCTACATCATCGAAGGCGGCTTCGCGCGGCGGCGCGGCGTCCAACTGGGCCATCGCAACGGGCTAGCGGCGGAGGTTGTGTCGGGGTGGAAGGAAGGAGAATTGGTGATTCCCCATCCGGACGAGACCGTGGAGGACGGGAAACAGGTAGTCGTGAAAAAGTGAGATGGCGCGAACGAGTTCAGCCGGCGTGCGCCTGAGCTTTCGTTCGTCCGCGCCTCAAAACGTGCGTCAGCCGGTGTAGGCGACGCAGTCGATTTCAACGAGCATTTTCGGGTCGGCGAACTTCGTTTCCACGGTGGTGCGCGCCGGTTTGGCTTCGCCGAAGAACTCAGCGTAGACGGCGTTCATCGCGGCAAAATCGGTGCCATTGCGCAGAAAGACGCCGCACTTCACAACGTCCTTCATCGACGCGCCACAACCTTCGAGAATGCGTTTGATGTTGCCGAGCACGATCCGTGTCTCATGCTCGATGGTGCCGTAAGACATCTTGTCCGTCGCCGGGTCGATCGGACCCTGGCCGGACACATAGATGAAGCCGCCAGCGCGCACGGCATGAGAGTAGGGGCCGCGCGGACTGGCCGCGCCGGGCGGCGTGATGCGTTCGATCATTCGGCCGGTTTCCTTCTGCCCGTTGTGGTAGCGGTCTTGCGGGCCGCGGGCGCTTTGTTTCCATC